>CBFHJC010000025.1:0-19103 GCA_965656045.1 Aequoribacter sp. | reverse complement strand
GACCGATACCGACCAACCTTTCGCTTCAACCTGATTGTTGCCATTAATGCCGGTTGTGGATCCTGGGGCCGCTTCAGAAGCCCCCGCACGTGTATCCCAAACGCTGCTTAGCACTGGCGCACTGTAGGTAACCGCACCGTATGGTCTGTGACCTGCAACCGCTGAGCTTTGATCATCGGTATCATCGTATGAAAATCGTACGAGTACAGAATCACTCAGATCCCACTCCGCGCTTAAGCGGTAACCGACGATGTCTTTATCGTACTGCTCTCCGCCCGTAAACACATTGTCACCATAGCCATCGCGCTGGAAAGAGGCGACGGTGGCACCAACCCGGAAAGAATCGCTTAAGGGCGTGCTAAACGTACCAACCAGATCCGTCTGTCCGTATGATCCCACTGAAGCTCTCACTCGACCTTCTGTTTCAGAACCCAGACGACGAGTCACGTATTTGATGGCACCGCCAACGGCGTTCCGCCCATAAAGCGTGCCCTGAGGACCGCGCAAGATTTCGACGCGCTCAACATCATATAAATCAAGTAAAGTGCCCTGTGGTCGAGCCAGATAAACATCATCTAAATACAGAGCAACGCCCTGCTCGAAACCGGCCAGTGGATCTTGCTGTCCAACACCTCGGATAAATGCGGTCAAAGTGGTATTGGTTGCTCGAGAAGCTTCCAGAGTCACACTCGGAACACTTTGCGCCAACTCGTCGAGAGAAGACAGACCTCTATTACTCAGTTCCTCACCACTAATCGCTGACACTGCCAGCGGCACATCCTGAATGTTCTGGCTGCGTCGCTGCGCCGTAACAGTCACTTCTTCTAGGGCCAAGCCATTTTCCGCAAAGGCTTGGGGAGTCATCGGAATCGCAATCGCTGTCACTGCAATTGCAATCGGGGTTCTAAAAAACTGGCGGGACATGGCGTGCACCTCTTGCTGAATTTATTGGCGTGCCCTGAGTTTTAATGGGCCGTCCGGTTTATTGTTAGCGTATTACTCCTGCACAGCCATTTATTCAACAGCTGTTGAATACAGAGTATTCAACGCTTGTTGAGTTGTCAATAGGTGAATCTTTATCAACAAAAGCGAGGGGTCCCGGGGTTAATTTAAGAAGGTGAGACCAGAGCACCGAGGGTTATGCTAAATCTAAAATACGCCCTATACCCGATAGCAAACGCCTGGCTCGACACGGGTCAGCTTAAAGGATGGCGCGTGATTAAAGGGTAAAATTATCCATCACTAGGCTAATGGATACGGCGCACTGCTCGTCTTTGTAGCCAGCCCAGAGAGTGTCGCAAGAGAAAAAATAACACCGAGCGTGGAACCAATAGTGGTAACACACTCGATGATTGAGATGTCGCTGAGACGCGTAGATCACATATCGAAATTTTCGCCAAGTGACGCGTAAACAATGCCACCATCTACAGCGATTGTCTCACCAATGACGTAATTCCCAGATCGAGCCGCCAAGAAAATGGCTGTCGCTGCCATATCCTCGTCGTTGCCGATACGCTTGTTAGGGATCCCGGTAGAGACCGTATCCGCATGGTCACGAGCAGCCCGGTTCATCTCTGATGGAAATGCGCCAGGTGCTATTGCAGTCACGTAAATGTGATCACGAACCAGCCTTGCCGCCATCCGCTTAGTCAGGTTAATCACCGCCGCTTTCGACGCCTGATAGCTATAAGTTTCCCACGGATTGAGGCGAAGTCCGTCGATAGAGGCGATGTTGATCACCTTACTGGGCGTAGACTGAGATGCGTTGCCTTGAAGCGCCTTATAAAAAGCTTGGGTTAAAAAGAAGGGTGACTTCACGTTCAAGTCCATCACTTTATCCCAGCCAGATTCAGGATAATCCTCAAAGTTCGCGCCCCAGGCCGCACCGGCATTGTTGACCAAAATGTCCAGTGAGGTCTCATGCTGAGCATAGGCGGCAGCGAGCGCCTTGCAACCGTCTACCGTTGAGACGTCGGCAGGTAACGAGATGCAATTAGGGCCTAGCTCCTCTGCCACGGCATCGCAGACGTCTGCTTTACGTGACGAGATATAAACTTTCGCGCCCTGGGCTAGATAGCCCTTAGTAATCATTAGGCCGATGCCACGAGAGCCTCCGGTGACTAGTGCTGTTCTTCCGTCGAGTGAAAATAATGTGCTGGTATCCATGGGCATACTCCTCTTTAAATTATTTGAACTTACGGTACGTTAACGAAACCCAGATCGCTACGCAAGCCTGTTATTCAGCGCACTGATCGACCCAACCCCTGATATCACGAGCCGTTACTCGGCTGATATCGGGAACAGTCGAGCAAAACAGTTCCGCACCGTGTGCGGTACCCATAACTTGCCTGCACTGTGCACTCACACCGGCTTCGAGTAGCTTGCGATAAAACGCAATACCCTCATCTCGGAGCGGATCACATTCGTTGACGCTCACCATTGTCGGAGGGAAGTCTTTCAAATCCTCAATTGTTGCAAAGTGCGGCCAAGCCAGAGGATTGCCCGCTTCCAACTCTTCCATTCCGTACGCCATGGCACCGTGATTATTGCCGATGGTAATGAAGATCCCGTCGTTCTCTGTAGACGATGGGTAGTCCTCGCGCGGCCACTGACCCGATATATAGGGACACATAGCATACAAACCAAGCTGCTTATCACCATGACCATCGCGACCCAGAACCATTGTTGTCGCGATACTCAAATTCCCACCGCCACTCTCGCCTGCAATCATGATTCGACTCGGATCGATACCCATCGATGCAGCATTCTGGTGAGTCCATAAGAATCCAGAGACGCAGTCGTTTAATCCGGCTGGGAATGGCTCGACCTCTGGCACGCTTGAAGGCGTTAAGCAATTCCGAAAGTCGACCATCACGACGGCCAAGCCTTGATGCGCAATCATTCGACCCCAGGTTTGATAGGTGCCAAACATACAGGATAGCGTCATCATGCCACCACCGTGGATATAATAAACGCAGGGTAGGACTTCATCGGTGTCAGGACGTATGACCGACAAATTAATATGATTGCCATCGGGTGCCGACTCAATCGTGTGGCGCTCGATCCGCAAGCCTTCTTTTGGCGCCACGACAATGTTATCCATGGCGCCAAACATTTTTTCCATCATTTCGCGTCGGGCGACACCGGCTGGGCTGTTGGCCTGGGCCAGCTGCGTTTCGCGATCGGGCACATCTATGATCGGCTCATCAGAACCAGATAGCTGGCCCATCAGTGCAAGCGCTTGGCGCAGTCTAGGATCAAGTCTGTGATCTTTCATTGGGTCGTATTTCATGCCGATAACCTCTTATTGATTGACTCAAAATGCAGCAATAACTGCTTTTGAATATTGCCCTACTGTTCACTGTAAATAGCTTTTACGGCTACTGAATACCCCTTTACCCATCACTTCGCGTGACCTTTACCGCCCCTACAGACCCCTTTACCCATCAATTCGCGTGGCTTTCACCACTCATATATCACGCCTAGGGTGCACATGAGTGGGTACAGACCCTACAAAAATATCGCTACCGTTTGGCGCATGGCCATAACTGGCTCTCTTTGATCATTCCATAAGGTCATCGCTTGCGCTGAATAACCTTGACCCGCAGATTCCGCCACCGAGCGGAGCAACCAATACCCACTCTCAGACTGAGGATTATCCGTTAGTACATCAATCGACCAAGTCATACTGCTCACCGGTGCCGGTTGTGAAAAGGGAATCATAATCGCTGGCGGCAGGGCATCGGCTAAGGCCAAAACAGGCGTCAATGAGTTAGGAAGACTCTCGCTGGCGTGGGCCAGCCAGACCCACATATCTGGATCAACATTTGGGGTGCAGGGTGTTGCACCACGGGCCAAACGACCTCGGAAGTGTTGCGTAAAGCCCGGGGCGCCGTTGCGATTAAAGAAGTCGCGACTGTCGTTCCAGTTAGGCACATCGGATGCGGGAATGTCTAAAAAGTTCTGCTCCGAGGGGCGTTCCGCGCCAAAACACAGCAATGCCCGGGCCGCCGCTCCAGCATCACCGACCATATCAACGCCATAAAATGCCGCAGATTTCCCGCGCCTGAGGAGCGTTGGTGTGAGATGAAGCTCTCCGATGGCAGGTCCAATAAAAGCGAATTGGGCTGAACGGAGAGGCGGGAGATCCTCGGCGACACGAGAAGCCACCTCGTAACAGAGCGCAGCCGATAAACCACCGTACGCTGTTCGACCCTGCAACCAATCCTCGGGAAGGGTGACACTAAACTGACCAGCAGTTTCGGTAATCGAAGCCAGCAGCTCACTAAAAGACGTTCCGGACATGAAAAATACCGCAAGTTGAAAACTTCACTTTAGCGTGAGCCGGCTGCGATTGCATCTATTCTTTCCCGTTCCGATTGACTCGCGCTACTGCGGTGCAGGGCCACCTTGGTATTTCTTTAACACTACAGTGCGGAGCTCGCTGAACTCTTCGTCAGTAATGAGCCCTTCTCGTTTCGCTTCCGCCAGATCACGCAGCTCTTGAGCAAGCGAACTCTTGCCTGGCGCTGGGACAGGAGGCGCAACAAGCCCAGGAAGATTGCCCAGTTTTATAATACGAACGCCCTCTGGCGCATGCGGCATTGACTCCCTATCGATAAAGATCTCGATCGATTCGCCTTCTGGTAGATCGTCGACGGTCCCGACCCATTGATCCATCTGGCCGCTCGGACCTTTGCGTTCGATCCGAAGTGTGGCGCTATCAACCTCTTCGCCAGCCATATCAATCGCCAGTGCCTCTGCGCGCTGTTCGAACTCGGGGTCATTTACCGACGTAATCATGACTCGATGATCTTTGAAACTGAAACCTCGCTCATCAAAATCAGCGGCACACTGAGAGATGCAGTCTTCCATTGAGTCGGCGGTGTGCTGGGTCGTGGTTTTCGCTGCAATAATGCAGCCCGGCAGAAGAGGTACAACCATTAACAAAAGCCAAAAACGTTTCATCATTTAATCCTCATTTAAAACTGAGCCGAGTTTAGTCTATTCGCGGGGATTAAAGGTTGAGCCTGCGACCAACTGACCCTATCGCGAGATTAGATGCGTACTCACTTGCCCGCACACATCACCTCGTCTTGAATCTAGCTTTCGAGCTGCGCCCGAGCATGAGCGGCAAAGCCAGAGCCAGCCTGCGCGAATAAGTAGAATGCAGAGGTACCAACCGACTCCAGCTCTTCCGCTTCTTCGGGGTACCGCACAACCGCCGATATCAACCCTTTATAATTCCGCTCTCGCAACAGTTGAGTCACAGCCATATTCTCTTGGTGATTGGTCAGCGCGAGCATGACCAACTTCACCTGACCCAAGTTGATTCGAGACCAAAAATCAGGATCGGCGGCGTCTGCTGCCACCACCCGCCGGCCTGCATCGGTGTGTGCGTGTAGTTTGTTATCATTATCGTCGACGCCCAGTACAGCTTCGCCATATTCCCGGGCCAGGTCGGTATACGCCCCAGTCCCAATGTTACCCATACCAAGCACAATTAATTCGACGCCACTCGTGTCTGGGCGCGCACCGCGCACGGTTTTAGTTTCAAATTTTCGGAGCCACGGCTGCCAACCGCGATACCATCTGTGAACTCTTGCGTTTAAGGGAGACGACAGGAAGAAACTAACCGCTATTGCTAAGCTCAGAGCCCCAATCCACTGCGGCTCGATCCACCCAGCGACAGCGGCCATTGCAAGAACGATAAGCCCAAACTCGCTGTAGTTACTCAGCGCGATCGCACTCAGAAAAGACACTCGAGCAGGGGTGTTGAGACGAGTCAGCAGCGGGTAATATAGAACCGGCTTCAAGAGCGCCAATGCACCAATTACAATCGCAAATAGTACCACTTCTAGTTCTGGCCAACCCGATAAACCGATGAGCAAGAAAAAGCTCACCAAGAACAAGTCTTTGAACTGCATCAAACTGCGCGATAATTCCTTGGATTTTTGATGACCAGAAATGCTAGCAGCAATGATCAGAGCACCAAGATCGCCTTTAATACCGACTGACTCAAACAGAGCCGCACCGCCGAGAGCGAGGGTAAGACCCGCCAGAGTGAAAAGCTCCCCATAGCCGCAATAACCTAATAGTTTGATCAGGATCGGCCGGAGAGGCAGCAACAAAAGCAGCCAAAACGCCTCTAATGAGGGCACCTTGCCGGCAGCAAACACCAGAAATACGACCGCGGCAATATCTTGAACGATCAGAATACCAACCGCGAGTTTGGCATGTCGAGAGGCCAGCTCGCCGCGCTCTTGGAGTATCTGGATCACGAACACCGTGCTCGAGAATGTTAACGCAAAGGCGATCACAGCCATGGCGAGCCAATCCAAAGTCAGCCAACCAATCGATACGCTAGCGGCAAGCAAGAGCATGAAGAACGCTTGCGTGCCGAGCATATGTAACGCGGTAGTGCCCCACACCTCGACCTTGAGCAAGTCGCGAAGATCCAGCTTCAAACCGATGGTGAACAGTAACAAGGTAATGCCGACTTCAGAAAGTGTCTCGAGTAATCCGCTAGATACTACTGCCAGTTCGTGCAGTGCAAATCCAGCCGCAAGATAACCGACCAATGCTGGCAGGCCCAGAGCTCTCGCCAAAATACCGCAGCCTAAGGCCAATAAAATGATGAGTGGATCAAACATGGCAACCCCGGTCAGAGCTTGGCGTCTGTTGGACGGCCGAAATCACAAAAAATCAACATCGAAACGAACTCGGTTTTGATACGTTCTCAGCAGCTCGCAATCCGCAATCTCGCAACCGGCAGTCCACAGCCCACAGTTCGCAATCCGCAATCCGCAATCCGCAATCCGCAATCCGCAATCCGCAATCCGCAATCCGCAATCCGCAATCCGCAATCTCAGACTTCCAGATTCTCGCAGTGAACGCCAGTCAGGCGGCCCCGTCGCCAGAATAAAAGCCTAGCGACGCAGCTATCCGGATTGCGTGAGTCGAACCTCGAGGATCACGATGACCCTCGGCGTTCAATGTTACTCAGCGGCCTCAACACCCAGCAGCTCGACTTCGAACTTCAAGGCTGCATTTGGACCAATTACATCACCCGCGCCACCAGCACCATAGGCAAGCTCTGCGGGAATATAGAAAGTGTAGTTAGAACCGACTTGCATGAGCTGCAATCCTTCGGTCCAGCCAGCGATTACCTGATCTAAACGGAATTTGACGGGTTCGCCGCGCGAGTAGCTAGAGTCAAACTCAGAACCATCAAGCAGTGTGCCTCGATAATGCACTTCGACAGTATCAGATGGCTTAGGTGACACGCCGTCTCCCTGCGTGACGACTTCGTACTGTAAGCCCGACTCGGTAACTTTCACGCCGTCTCTCGCCGCGTTATCGGCAAAAAATGCCTCAGCCTCGGCGGCATTGGCATCAGCAGCAGCTTCGGCCCGAGCCATCTGCTCAGCCTGCATCCGCTCTTGGAAAGCCTGCATTTCAGCAGCGACCTCTTCAGGCGTTAACTTTGATTCAGCACCGGACAGAGCATCAGCAAGCCCAAGTGAAAAGGCAGCGGCATCGATTTCAAGCGACTCGCTCGCCATCCGCTCTCCCATATTATAGGCCATACCATAGCTGAATCTCTGCTCAGAGGTCTCGAGTGCGACGGGTGCAGCCTCTTGAGTAGTAGGTTGCTGACAGGCTACCAAAGCAACCGAGCTGGTCAGGGCCAAGCATAGTGCAAGCTTTTTCATAAAAATCCTTGTTAATTAATAAATAGCAGCTGTGAATTTGCATTCCTCGAATGCCGCTGAACTGAACACTAACGATAACACTTTGAGCTTATTCTTTGCCAGCACTGCGCCCAAACTCGAGTTCAATCGCCCGCGCATGACTGGGCCAAAGGGCACTCGCGGTAAATGGCAGCAGGTCGAGGCATGACAGCGGATATTGAGCCACCTCATGATCGATATGAGGTACCACTAGTCGCTCACTCTTGGGATCGAAGAAAGCGGCATAGAGCAGGTCTTGAAGCTGCCGTTCAAGCTTAAGCTCGAGTGACAGGAGTTCATCGCGCTGGTCCCCCAATTCTGCTATTGCTTGCCAGCGAAGGCGTAATTCTCGAACTGAATAGATGCCGAGTTCTCGGAGCGTCTGGGACTGATCCCACACCTGCAAGATCTTGCGCTGATCGAGTTCAAGGCGCTCTTGACCCGCGAAGAGTGCCAATAAAATAAAATTGATATCCGCACCACACTCATCTTGTGCCCGTAGCAAGCATCGCTGTAAACCACTGGCTTGATAAACGCGCACCGAGAATGCCCAAAAAGGGTGATCACCAGTCATTCATCGTCTCCGAATGCTAAGGCGTGTATCATAGCGCCTTCCGTCTGACTGTGCTGTACTTCGACATGATAATCCTGAAAGAAATCGCTATTCGCCGCGGCCCTCAGCTGCTGATTGAGAATGCCAATCTCACCGTTTACCCCGGGCAAAAGCTCGCTTTGATCGGAGCCAATGGCAGCGGCAAATCGAGTTTCTTTGCCTTTCTGATTGGCACTCTTGCCGCCGATAAAGGTGAGCTCACGGGCATGTCTAATTTACGATTAGCGCACATGGCGCAAGAAGTCGATGCGGTAGATCTATCCGCGCACGACTACGTATTTGCCGGCCACAAATTGGCCTATGCCACACAGAAAAAAATTGCCGCGGCAGAAGCCAATGAAGACTACGAAACCCTGGCATCCTTGCATCAGCAAATGGATGAACACAATCTGTACCCTGTTAGTAGAGAAGCCAGTCAACTACTGGAGGGGCTCGGGTTCCCTCCCGAGCAACATGATCGTCCGGTCTCCGCTTTTTCCGGGGGTTGGCGTATCCGGCTCAATTTGGCTCGAGCACTGCTGACACCTTCCGACTTACTGTTACTCGACGAACCCACCAACCACTTGGATTTAGACGCCACGGTCTGGCTTCAAAACTGGCTGGGGCAGTACCCCGGTACAATAGTGCTGATTTCTCATGATCGCGATTTTATCGATGCCGTGTGCGAGCGCATTATTCATATCGAACACAACACGTTGCACACCTACAAAGGTAACTACTCTCAATTTGAAGAGCAGCGCGCCGAGCGCCTGGAACAGCAGCAAGCTATTTTCGAGAAGCAGAGTCGAAGAATTGCCGAGATCGAGTCATTTGTTGCTCGCTTTCGTTATAAGGCAAGCAAAGCGAAACAAGCGCAAAGTCGGTTAAAAGAATTAGAGCGCCTGCCTATGGTAGCCGCGGTACAAGCCGACTCTCCATTCCAGTTTCGTTTTTTACAGCCCAAGGCTGCCTCTGATCCGCTCCTCAAATTAGAGAAAGCATCGATTGGCTATGGCGATACACCACTCTTAACGGGCGTCGAACTGACGCTGCGGCCCGAAAGTCGAATTGGACTGCTAGGCCGCAATGGTGCCGGAAAAAGTACTTTGTTGAAGGCTTTGGTGGGTGATCTTCCGATCCAGTCTGGCGTTCGCGAAATGGGTGCCCACTGTTCAATCGGCTACTTTAATCAGCATCAACTTGAGGCGCTCGACCTAGATGCAAGCCCACTCCAGCATCTCCTGCGGCTTCGCCCGGCGGTAAGAGATCAAGAGGCTCTCAATTTCTTGGGCGGTTTCGATTTCAAAGGAGAGATGGCAACCGATCCTATTAAACCCCGCAGTGGCGGCGAAAAAGCACGACTGGCACTCGCACAGATTGTGTGGATGGCACCGAATGTATTGATTCTTGATGAACCTACCAACCACCTAGATCTGATGATGCGAGCGGCACTCGAGTTTGCTTTACAAAGCTTCACCGGCGCAGTGGTTTTAGTCACGCACGATAGACACTTACTCAGAAACTGCATTGACGAACTCTTACTCGTGAATGAGGGTAAAGTCACGATGTATGACGACACCATCGCAGCTTACGAACACTGGTTACTCAGCGATTCGTCTCGGTCTGTCGACTCGCGTACCAATAACACTGCAAAAAATAGTGAAACAGCCGCCACCAAGAAAGCTCTACGAAAAGAAGCGGCAATTAAGCGCAGTCAACTGCAGCCAGCGCAGAAGAAAGTTCAACAAACCGAGCGCGCAGTGAATGATTTGGAAGGCCGATTGGCGCACCTGCAAACAGATTTAGCAGACGATACACTCTATTTGCCAGAAGAGAAAAATCGTTTAACCCTACTTCTGTCTCAAGAACGGGAGCTCAAGCAGCAGATTGCAGATGCAGAGGAACAGTGGCTGGCTGCTCAAGAGGCGCTTGAGACCTTGCAGCAGGACCTAGAGGCTTAAAGTAGGATCGGGAGTCTTGGAGTCTTGGAGTCTTGGAGTCTTGGAGCAGGATCTGCAGCTTTAAGGCCATTGACCTTGTTTTACTAAACGACGCTTTTGGTCGCGCGTAAGCCGTTTGAGTCGAGCCTCTAATTGGCTGGCCTCACTGCGATTACGCGCAGACTCACTCCAGACCAACACGACAGGTTGCCGCGCTCTAGTGTAGCGAGCGCCTCCTGCGAGTGCCCCGTTATGCTGTCTCACTCTGCGCTCTAGATTGGTGGTAATGCCAGAATAAAAACTGCTGTCGCTGCACTGCACCAAGTAAATCCACCATTGGGTAGACGACTCAGTCACCAACGAGGCATTCTCGCTCTGTTCGCTCTGTTCGCTCTGTTCGCTCTGTTCGCTCTGTTCGCTCTGTTTGCGCTGTTCGCTCTGTTCGATCATTTCTCGACACTCCTCGGTCGCCACCATAACCCGCTAGACCCATTCAACCCGGAGATTCCTGATCCTCACCGTGCACTAGAACACAGATACTCTTGGCTCGGCTCATCCACTAACACACAGAGATTGTCGACCCGCCCAATGCACTAGGACAAGGAGAGATTCTTGACCCGCCTAGTGCAGTAAGACAAGAAGAAGTTCGTAACAAGTCTCGTGTACTAGTGCAGGGAGTAGTTCTTGACTCACTCAGCTCACTAGAACAAGGATGAGTCAAAACTGCTTCGACACTTGTCAGCTCATATCACAATGCTATTATGCCTCCTCATTTTATTCTTGAAGGAAACACGATGAGCGACATTATACACGTTAGTGACGCGGCCTTTGATGCTGCTGTATTGCAGTCACCTGTGCCTGTCTTGGTTGATTTTTGGGCGGCTTGGTGCGGGCCCTGCAAGATGATAGCGCCTATCTTAGACGAGATCGCGCCCGACTATGATGGTCGACTTCAGATCGCGAAGGTCGACGTCGATGCAAACCCAGAGACCGCCCCCAAGTATGGTATTCGCGGCATCCCCACACTGATTATTTTCAAAGACGGTGCGGTAGCGGCAACTAAAGTTGGCGCCTTATCAAAAACTCAGCTAACAGACTTTATTAACGAGAATTTGGGCTGAATACCATAGCGACTAAAACAGTAGACGCGCCCTTAGGGGCGTGCTACCTTTGGCATCACTAAGCGGTCGCGTCCACTGCAACCACTCTGCACCACACTAATCTAACTTCATGCATGCCACAGCGCATTGCCGCGCTTGTTCCGTGCTCAGCGTAATCCTAATTAAATAAAACGAACCCCCTCTATGAATTTGACAGATCTTAAGACGAAATCTACGCAAGAACTTATTGATATATCTAAAGAAATCGGCCTAGACAATATGGCCAGATCTCGCAAACAAGACATTATTTTCGCAATATTAAAACGGCACGCTAAAAGCGGTGAAGATATTTACGGCGATGGTGTTCTAGAAATCTTATCTGATGGCTTTGGATTTCTAAGATCTGCAGATAGCTCTTACCTCGCTGGTCCAGACGACATTTATGTGTCCCCAAGCCAGGTTCGTCGCTTCAACTTACGCACCGGTGATACGGTAGCGGGAAAGATAAGACCACCAAAAGACAGCGAGCGCTATTTTGCCCTGCTCAAAGTCGATAACGTCAATTTTGATAAGCCCGAAAACTCCAAGCACAAAATCTTATTCGAAAACCTAACCCCCCTCTTCCCAGATCAACGATTAGTGCTCGAGAAAGGGAATGGCAGTACTGAAGACTTAACCGGCCGCATCATAGATTTGGTAGCACCCATCGGAAAAGGGCAACGTGGCTTACTGGTCGCACCCCCTAAAGCCGGTAAAACCATCATGATGCAAAATATTGCGCAAGCGGTGATTACCAATAATCCCGAATGTTACGTGATCGTTTTGTTAATCGATGAACGGCCCGAGGAAGTCACCGAGATGCAGCGTTCTGTCGGCGCCAGAGGTGCCGAAGTGGTTGCCTCTACCTTCGACGAGCCGCCAGCCCGACACGTTCAAGTCGCTGACATGGTGATTGAGAAAGCCAAGCGCCTTGTCGAGCATAAACGTGATGTGATCATCTTATTGGACTCAATTACTCGACTCGCTCGCGCCTACAACACGGTAATCCCGAGTTCAGGCAAGGTGCTCACGGGCGGTTTAGACGCTCACGCATTGGAGCGTCCAAAGCGATTCTTTGGTGCCGCACGAAACATTGAAGAAGGCGGTAGCTTATCGATTATTGCTACTGCTCTGATCGATACCGGCTCAAAGATGGATGAAGTGATCTACGAAGAGTTCAAAGGTACCGGTAACATGGAGCTGCACCTCGATCGCAAAGCTGCTGAAAAACGCATTTATCCAGCGATCAATATTCGTCGCTCGGGAACACGACGTGAAGAGCTCCTTACAGGAGATGAAGAATTACAGCGGATGTGGATCTTAAGAAAGCTGCTACACGGCATGGAAGATCTTCCAGCCATTGAGTTCCTAATGGATAAGCTGAAGGATACAAAAACAAACGACGAGTTCTTCATGTCGATGCGACGCAAGTAATACCAGAGACTCTGTCGTTAGTCACAAGACTGTCTGCATTTGATCGCGCCATAGCGAGCAAGATCAAAACGGGTACCACTTCACATAAAGATCGCGTTCAGGATGAGCAAGATCTTAATGGATGGCGCTTTAAACGATGAGCGCACTCAGGATGAGCAAGATCTTAATGGATGGCGCTTTAAATGATCAGCGCTCCCAAAATGGGCAAGATCGCAATGGGCTGCGCTTTAAACGATGAGCCCTCCCAAAATGAGCTAGCTCTTAATGGGCAGCACTTTAAGCGATGAGCGCACTCAGGATGAGCAAGATCGCAATGAACGGCGCTTTAAACGAAGATCGTGCCGGATTAACGGCGAGGACTGTCTGAGCGGTTGGCGAAGCCAGCCGCGAGTTCCGCAGCCGCCGGCTAAGATCAGAGTGCAGCCGTTTGCGAGTCTGCTCAGCCGGGTGCGATCATCGTTCACCCTAAACCCAACGGCGTCAAGTCTGCTCAGCCGGGTGCGATCACCGTTCACGCTAAACCCAACCACCTCAAGTCTGCTCAGCCGGGTGCGATCAGAGTTTGCCCTGAGCCCATCAAAGAACCATCAGAGCCCGCCTCAAACTCAGTAGAATCCATTGGTCGTTTGGTATGCCTTCAGCTTAACGCTACAATGCGGTTTTCAATTTGAGTACATACTATGAGCTACAAGGACCTGCGTGAGTTTATCGCGGCACTCGAAAGCAAAGGAGACTTAGTTCGCATTACTCAACCCATCGACCCCTATCTTGAAATGACAGAAATTGCCGACCGCACTCTGAAGCAAGGTGGACCGGCCCTGCTTTTCGAGAATCCCACACAGGGCAAAATGCCGGTGTTAGCCAACCTGTTTGGCACTCAAGAGCGAGTCGCGATGGGCATGGGTGCAGAGTCGGTTGCAGCGCTGCGAGAGGTCGGTGAAATTCTTGCGTATTTGAGACAACCGGATCCACCGAAAGGATTCAAAGACGCGTGGGATAAAGCACCCATTTTAAAGCAAGTTCTCAATATGGCGCCCAAAGTCGTGCGGAATGCCGAATGCCAACGGCATGCTAAGTTCAATGACGATGTGAATCTCGATGACCTACCAATTCAAACATGCTGGCCGGGCGATGTAGGACCTCTGGTGACTTGGCCGCTGGTCATTACGCGTGGCCCAAATAAAGAGCGTCAAAACTTAGGTATCTACCGGATGCAAAAAATAGGGCGCAATAAGCTGATCTTGCGCTGGCTCTCGCATCGCGGGGGCGCTCTCGACTACCGTGATTGGCAACAACAAAATCCCGGCAAGCCTTATCCCGTGGCACTGGCGCTTGGGGCAGATCCAGCGACCACTCTTGGCGCAGTGACCCCTGTACCAGACAGTCTGTCTGAGTACGCGTTTGCGGGGCTCCTAAGAGGTAGTAAAACCGAACTGGTCGAGTGTTTATCGCCGCTCTGTAAAGATCATGGACTGCAAGTCCCCGCTTCAGCCGAGATTATTTTAGAAGGTCACCTTAATCCGGGCGAAGAGGCCGACGAAGGTCCGTTTGGCGACCATACCGGCTATTACAATGAAGTAGAGCGATTCCCCGTGTTCACAGTCACGGCTATGACTTATCGCGAAGATCCAATTTATCACAGCACCTACACAGGACGACCACCCGATGAGCCAGCAGTTCTCGGGGCGGCTTTGAATGAGGTCTTTGTACCAATTCTCAAGAAACAGTTTCCAGAGATTATCGATTTTTATCTGCCGCCGGAGGGATGCTCGTATCGACTCGCCGTAGTGACCATGAGGAAAGAGTATCCAGGGCATGCGAAACGCGTGATGCTCGGTGTTTGGTCGTTCTTGCGACAGTTCATGTACACCAAGTTTATTATTGTGACAGACGAAGATATTAATGCGCGTAACTGGGAAGATATTATTTGGGCAATGACAACGCGCATGGATCCCAGACGAGACAGTGTCTTTGTTGATAATACTCCAATCGATTACCTGGATTTTGCGTCACCAGTCGCCGGGCTCGGCTCGAAAGTCGGTTTCGATGCAACCCATAAGTGGCCGGGGGAAACCGATCGGGAATGGGGTCATGCAATCGCTATGAGCGACGAAGTCAAAAGCCGAATAGATTCGATGTGGTCAGAGTTGGGAATAGAGCGTTAAGGCGAAATCAACTGAGTGAAAACCAGTGCAGTGCCGTTTTTTCATCGTTCATTGCAACATACACCTGGGCGATAGACCTTGCGGTGAAGGCCTGTTCGTCCAACTGATAACTGGTCTCTAGATGTGTTTTCGCGACACCCCATATCTTTGCAATTGCGGCGATACGTCCCTGCAGCAGATGACCGATCGCGGTTTCTTTATGATCACCCAAGATCGTTATCGCCTGCTTTGCACTCAAGTCGCGCAGTGCTACTGAGGGCGCATGCGCGATGCTTCGCAAAGCCTCAACAGGCCACCCTTTCTTGTGAATAGACTGCATCATACTGACTGCTTGCGAGGGGTCATCACTGCCGAGCAAACTATCGAATAAGGCTTGTGTGACATCGGCAGACTGTTGCGAGGGCTTCGGCAGTTGCCGATATAAGGCCATACTCTCTTTAGCGTTAAGGGAATGCTCAAAATAGGCCCTCGCCGATTGTAAGAGCTCCCTTGCGTGTTGCTGCGCTGGCGTGTGTTGAGCAATCGTGGGATTCAGCAGGGTCTCTATGCAGGCTTTGTGATGCCCCAACTGCGTATCGACGAGAAGGGCCAATCGGAGTGATACAAAGGGGGCATCGGTTCTATCGACCACTTGGGCTAGCAAATTTTTTGCCCCGATAAAGTCGCCTTGATGCCAGGCGAGCTCCGCCTGAAGCGTCTTTAAGGTGACCTCCGTTTCCGCATCGTCGGAATTGTTCTGGGCCTGACTGAGCAGCGTCTCCGCGCGTTTGAAGTCGCCCCGAGCGAGGGCATTCTTAACCAGCGCTAAGGCCCGCCATGTAGATGATTCTTGTTTGAAGGCACGTTTCAGCGGATCGGCGGCCGCAGTAGGATTTTCTAACACGCTGAACTTCAGCGCCGCTTCGAGAGCATTGGTTTGAGCACGATCGCGTTGCTGATTGCGCCACTTTGTAATCGTTGCTGGGGTGCCGACGAGGGCCGAGAGTACTCGCAACAAGAAGCCGACGCCCGCCAGCCCCAGAATGACGACGCCGAAGAGGATCCAAACCGTGGTTTCGAGGCTCCAACCCTGAAACACAATCAAGACATAGCCAGCGTCGCCCCGGATGGCTAGGACCAAGCCTAAACCGAGGATTAGACCAATCAGTAAGTACCGAAGCAGGCCACTCACGAGTTTGGATCCTCGCTACTGCGAGCCGGAGTTTCCGGCGCAAGCGCCATGTAATCGGTGAGCGCGATGATCGATCGGTCAATACTCGGCAATTCGCGTGTGAGTGATAGTGTCTGTAATTCGGCAATGCGCTTTCGAAGATGCGTCTGACCGTCTTGGTCGATGATCACGTAGCGATCTAGCCAGTCGCTGATCTGTTCGAGACTGGCGTGATACAAGCGATCATCCCGAGCGATCAGTGCTATTTGTGATTGTGTGAGTAAGAGCTGAAGGTTCTGAAGCAACATGTTTGCTTGAGTCGGATCCACCCAATCCTGCTCCAATTGCAAGGGACGCACCTTGAGATAGTTATCGAACTTAGCGAGCAACCGACTCCAAACGCTTTCGTCGTTAATAGTCGGTTGATTCGAGGTGTCAGGCATCTCGGATCCCACGCTTTGAGACGCGATCCAAGCAGGGGTATAGGACGCTACCGACAGTTGCTCGAGCAGAGCACTGATCTGAAAATAAGTCCCTTCGACATCTATGGCATTCACCCGAGATAGGGCTTCTATATCGAAAGCGAGTGCCGAGCGAACAGATGTCAGCCGCGGATCATCAAGGGACTGCAGACTCTTATCGACGCTGTCTAACAGAGTTAATGCGACCGATACATCACCCCCAAGACTCAAGCGTTGGTGGGCAAGTCGAAGCATGTAACGCGCCTCGGCCAACTGCCAAATCCGTTGGTCGGCAGCGCTAAACTGCCGAAGCGCCTCGCGTTGAGCTCGATCTGCCTCGCGCATTGCGGTCAGTTCTTGAGCAAGCAAACGCCGATCTTGCTGCACGGATTCCAGGAGCCGTGACACACTCGCCTCAGTTGAACCGAAGGCGTCCTGCCACAGGGCACGCTCGCTTTCAGCAGGCGGAATCTGAGCGAGTTGCGCACGAAGCGTTTCTAATTCTTGAGCGAGAGCGCGCTCGCGAGCCTGCCATTGGGGATAGAGCCACCAGCCGCTGGCACCTAGGCCCGCGATCAAACTCAAAACCAGCAACAAGGCAAATCGTCCAGCCCAAGAGCCTTTGACTTTGGGTGCTGCTACAGAGCTGGGCTCCGCTACCGAGCGTGATTGTTCAGAGGTAGCAGACGGTTTGGATTTGGGTTCGAGCGATTCTGACGACGTCGCTGTATCCGAAGACGTTAAGGGCTCATCACGATGATCGGAGTCGCTCATTGCTGTATCTCCTGTTGTTCCAGGGCCTGATTGAGCGCCGCGACCATGTCCGAGTCGAGTGCGCTGGGCGCAACCACCACACGGCAGGTCAAGCCTTGCGTCTGCAGAGCCACCCGTTCAGATGGCACCACGAGCGTGAGGTGTGTTAACAAAGGCCCTGCCGCATCGATTGCGTGCGCTAGGGCCTCGCCGCTTTGCACTAGCATAGCATCTATGCCCTCGGTAAGAAGCTGCGCAAGTCGGTGTTGCGACTCTTCGCTGGGGCCCTTGCGCCGGTATCCGCTCCAAGTGTCTACTAGCGACCCCTGTTCTTGCAAGGTCTGCTGAAGGGTAATTCTGCCCCCCTCGCCTTTCACAATCAGCACCGCCCTGCGCTGTTGAAACCATGGATCCTTGAGTAAGCCCTCGGTGGTCATAATAGTTGGGGTCATGGCATCTATGCCGATCTGCGCCAACGCCTTCACCGTTTGATGCCCAACACCAAAGACCCGCGCTATAGACGAGGTTTTAATAGGTCGATCCGTGACAGCTTGATTCCATGCATTCACTGCATTTGTACTGATGAAAACTAGGGTATCGAAACTGGCTAAATCAGGTAATGGCAGCTCAGGTAGCCGCTCAATTTGAAGCATTGGCACAGGGATTGGTTCAAATCCATTCTGATCAAGTAAGGTCACCAACCCAGACTGCTGCTCCAGAGGTCGAGTGACAATCACCCGCGGTTTACTGCGCTGCATAAACCTCATCCAAGATGGCTTGGGCGCCTTGAGAGAGCAGTTTGTGGGCAACAGTCTCGCCTAAACGCTCGGCATCTGACCAAGGACCGTGAGCCTCAGCTTGCAGCAGCACTGTGCCGTCTACTGAGGCCACCAATCCTCGAAGCCAGAGCATGTCATCGGTGGCTAAGCAGAAAGCGGCAATGGGGACCTGACATCCACCGTTGAGCGTTCTATTCAGAGCTCTCTCGGCGGTGACTTCAGCGGCTGTCTTGGGATCATGTAGGACGTCCAGCCAGCGCTGGGTGGCAACATCGGCAGAGCGAAGCTCGATACCTACCGCGCCCTGACCGCCTGCTGGCAGTGACTGCTCGTAGCTCAGTAGAGCGCGGATACGATCTTCGAATCCAAGTCGGATTAAGCCAGCGGCGGCGAGTATGATGGCGTCGTACTGGCCGTCGTCGAGCTTTGCCAGTCGGGTGTTGACATTACCCCGTAAAAACTTCACTTGAAGGTCGGGTCGATACGCGCGCAACTGGCTTTCTCTGCGAAGGCTGGAAGTCCCGACGACAGCACCTGCTGGGAGCTCGTCAATCGAACTAAACGTGTGGCTCACGAAGGCGTCATTGGGTGTTTCACGAGCACAGATTGGGCCCAGAGAGAGTCCGTCTGGAAAATGCATCGGCACATCTTTCATGGAGTGCACCGCAATGTCCGCTCGACCCTCAAGCAGAGCAGTTTCAAGCTCCTTCACGAACAGCCCTTTGCCGCCGAGTTTTGACAATGGCGAATCGAGCAGCTGATCACCGCGTGACGTCATACCGAGCAGAGTGACACGCAACTCTGGATGAGCGTGTTCTAGCGCAGCCTTCACGTGATTCGCTTGCCACAGCGCCAATGGCGATTCCCGCGTCGCGATTACAATCTCTGCCATAAGTCACCTCAAAATAAACCGCAATCATACCAGTTAGCCCTGTCGCCTCAAAACGAGACGAGGCA
>CBFHJC010000024.1:0-19129 GCA_965656045.1 Aequoribacter sp. | reverse complement strand
AATCACACCCACAGCAATAATCGCCAACAATGCCATCACGCTGTTAGCAGCCACACCTGCGAGAGAACCACGCAAGTTGCTCTTCAATTGTGACCATCTAGTAGCAAGCGACATGTCGATTATCCAATTAGTGATGAGTGTGAGCGGGGGCGTCGGATCCGGACGGCGCAACTTTTAAGACCGGCAAGGCTTTGCACGATTTGAGCTCAGACGAGCCCACACAGACTGTCACTGAGTCTCCCTCGCGCGGCATGCTTGCCACATTCATTAGCATCAAATGCAAACCGGCGGGTTGCAGGGCTTTGTGCTCATCGACGCCCAACACGAGTGACATCTGTCGAACCATTCGCATCTGTCCACCCTCGAGCACTGAATCATGAAGCTCAACTGTTTCGGCAATGTCAGCGCTAAACTGATCAATCGTCAAAGCCGCGTCCGATGCGTTATGCAAAGTAAGGTACGCTGCTGTCACCGTTTGAGTCGGCGGTAAGGCGCGAACCCAACCATTCATGATGTGCAGCTCATTGGAATGCGTGCTGTGATCAGTATGGTGCATCCCGTGATCACTCGCGAATGCCGCAGGAATCATTGAAGCGGTAGCGAGTAGGGCGAGTACAGTTCGATATAACATAGGGATACCTCTAAAGTAGGACACAAATACTATCACGCTTGCCGAGAAACTTTGGGTTTACTCACTCGACCTGCTAGAATTTCGTTGTTTATACACATTAAAGGCTTCCCATGGATCACCGTATTCGCTCCCTATTGCTGGGCATTTTAGGCAGCGTGATCGTTGCGGCAAGCCTTGGCGCCTCGGCGCAGCCCACTGGGATTTTAGCCAGTAACCAAGATGACTTCCTGCCAGTAGAAGAAGCCTATCAAGTTCAGGTCGCCTTTCAGGATGCACAAACCCTAAATGTCCTTTGGACCATCGCTCCTGGCTATTACCTGTATCAGCATCAGTTTAAGTTTAGTCCAAATCCGCCAGAAAGTAGCCCTCTGTTCACCGCACAATACGGTCAAGCAATCGAAAAAACAGACGACTATTTTGGTGATGTTGCCGTCTATTACAACTACGCCGAAATCATCGTTTCGGCAAACCAACCGATCGCTGATCAACAGATAATCGCCCTTACATCTCAAGGATGCGCCGATGCTGGCCTGTGTTATCCGCCACGCAAAGATTATTTTCAGCTGGTCCCAAGCACATTAACCGCCCTACCCATCAGTGCCGCAGAAGTCAAACGGCTTACCGCGGATGCCACTGCAATGCCACCAGCACCACCGAGCTCGTGGTTACTGATGGTTCTATTTGCGTTTGCTGGCGGTCTGATCCTAAACCTCATGCCTTGTGTCTTTCCCATTCTATCGCTCAAAGTATTGAGCTTTGCATCGGGCGACACCCGACAAAATCATCAACATGGTCTTTACTACGCCGCCGGTGTCATTGTGAGCTTCATCGCGATCGCCGCACTGCTGCTGGCGTTAAAAAGTGCTGGGCAAGCCGTGGGCTGGGGATTCCAGCTGCAAAGCCCCACTTTTGTTGGCTTTCTGGCGCTCTTGTTCTTTGCGATGGGCTTGTCCCTCTCAGGCGTCACGGAACTCGGCACGTCTTTTATGGGGCTGGGAAGCTCTCTCACAGAAGGCAATCACAATAAGAGCAGCTTTTTTACCGGCGTGCTGGCGGTTATTGTCGCCAGCCCCTGTACCGCCCCTTTCATGGGAACGGCGCTGGGCTTTGCCCTTACCCAGCCGGCGGCAGTCTCTCTGAGCGTCTTTGCTGCTCTGGGCGCAGGTATGGCAGCACCGATGGTTGCCCTGAGCTACAGCCAACGGTTTCGGGATATCATGCCCGCTCCCGGCGCGTGGATGTTAACCCTGAGGCAGATCCTCGCATTTCCCTTATACCTAACCGTGATCTGGTTACTGTGGATTGTCGGACGACAGATCGGGGTGGATGCGCTGGCGGGTTTATTAGTGGCCTGTGTTACATTAGCGCTTGGTTTATGGCTGTGGAATAAGCCTGGTGTCGGTCGCATTGTTGCCGCAGCCAGCCTGCTGTTCACAGCCGCCTTGAGCTGGCAAACCCTGCAAGCAGAGCCGCCAGCCAATCGCGCCTCTGAGACCTTTTCGCGCCAGGCCCTAGCCACATTAACCGCGCAATCCCAGCCCGTCTTTGTTGATGTCACCGCGGACTGGTGCATTACGTGTATCGCAAACGAAAAAGCAGTGCTTGAAACGCAGAGCATCCAATCCGCCTTTGCTGCTCGAAACGTGCAATACGTCGTGGTCGACTGGACCAATTATGATCCCGCAATTGCGGAATTTTTGGCCGAGTTTAATCGCAACGGCATTCCTTTCTACTTGCTCTACCCCGGCGATGATCGTGCACCCACTATTTTGCCGCAAATCTTAACGCACGATATCGTTCTATCAGCACTCGAAAAGTTGTAGCACTCGCTCCGGTCTAACGCAGTAAAACGCGTTAAAACGACGTGATCAGCCTCAAAAATGCGGCAAACGATAGACTTCTCTGATTAGTTTTGTCACACTCGCGTCTTCTTTTAAGGTGCGCGGGGGTGCCTTTAAAATGGCAACAATCTGGGTTATCCACGGACCAAATCTAAACTTACTCGGACAGCGGGAGCCTGAAGTTTACGGCACCCAAACGCTCACCGATATCGACGCAGCACTTCAGCTACAAGCTCAGTACGCCGACGTCTCGCTGGCAAGTTTTCAGAGCAACGCAGAACATGAAATCATTCATAGGGTGCACCAGGCGTCGTCAGCCAACGTAGACTATATTCTGATCAATCCGGGCGCATTCACGCACACCAGTATCGCGCTCAGAGACGCTCTTACAGGGGTCGCGATTCCTTTTATCGAGGTGCATTTATCCAATGTACATGCGCGCGAACCCTTCCGCCGACACTCCTATTTATCTGACGTCGCGCAAGGTGTGATTTGCGGTTTCGGAGCGCTCAGTTACACCTTAGCACTAGACGCCGCGATACAAGCACTGTCGGCTCATTCAACACAGAATCAATAAGCCTAATTACTCAACAAGGGTGACTCATTATGGATATCCGCAAAGTCAAAAAATTGGTCGAACTCCTCGAAGAATCAAATATTGATGAAATCGAGATTCACGAGGGCGACGATTCAGTCCGTATCCGCCGTAGCGCTCCAGCCGGCAGCACAGCAGCCGTAGCGGCGCCGGTGTATGCGCCAGCGGCGCCAGCACCAGTGGCGTCACCCGCTGCTGAAGCAGCACCCGCGGCCGCCCCAGCTCTAGAGGGCCACCCGGTTAAATCACCCATGGTTGGCACCTACTATTCAGCGCCCTCACCCACTTCTGAGCCCTTCGTAAAAGTGGGTCAGAACGTGAATGCAGGCGATGTTATCTGCATCGTCGAAGCGATGAAAATGATGAACCAAATTGAAGCCGATAAGTCGGGTAAAGTTGGCGCCATACTCGTCGAGAACGGTGAACCGGTAGAGTTTGATCAGCCGCTGATCACTATCGTCTAATCGGGGAATCTCATGCGACAAATAGATAAAGTGCTGATAGCGAATCGTGGCGAAATAGCACTCAGAATTTTGCGAGCGTGCAAAGAGCTCGGCATCAAAACAGTCGCGGTACACTCCACCGCCGATAAAGAGCTCATGCACGTGCGTCTCGCCGACGAGGCCGTCTGCATCGGACCTGCGGCGTCATCGCAAAGCTACCTCAATATCCCAGCTATTATTAGTGCCGCTGAAATCACTAACGCCGACGCCATTCACCCCGGCTACGGCTTTCTTGCGGAGAATGCCGACTTTGCTGAGCAGGTAGAACGCAGCGGTTTCGTTTTTATTGGCCCCACTGCCGATACAATTCGCCTCATGGGCGACAAGGTGTCGGCCATCGAAGCGATGAAAAAAGCGGGCGTTCCAACGGTTCCAGGATCTGATGGCCCGCTCACTTCGGACACTCAGCGTACACTGGAAATTGCCCGTTCAATTGGTTATCCCGTTATCGTCAAAGCGGCCGCCGGGGGCGGTGGCCGCGGTATGCGCGTCGTTCACAATGAAGCAGCGCTGCTGAGCTCAGTTCAAGTCACGCAGTCAGAGGCGGGAGCCGCCTTTGGGAGCGATGTCGTCTATTTAGAGAAGTACCTGCAGCGACCTCGGCACGTCGAAATTCAAGTACTGGCCGATGGTCAGGGTGGCGTCGTCCACCTAGGAGATCGCGACTGCTCCCTGCAGCGCCGACACCAAAAAGTCATCGAAGAGGCCCCAGCTCCCGGCATCCCCGACGAGCTGAGACAAGCTGTCGGCGAGAGCTGTACCAATGCGTGTAAAACAATTGGTTATCGCGGTGCCGGCACCTTTGAATTTTTATACGAAGATGGCGGTTTTTATTTCATCGAAATGAATACTCGAGTGCAAGTCGAACACCCTGTCACTGAGATGATCACAGGTATCGATATCGTTCGCGAACAAATCAGAGTCGCGAGCGGCGAGACCCTCGGATTTTCTCAAAGTGATGTCACGTTTACGGGGCATGCGCTCGAGTGTCGAATCAACGCCGAGGATCCGCAAACTTTCCTACCCTCTCCCGGCACCATCAAACGTTTCCATGCGCCTGGCGGAATTGGCGTACGGGTCGATTCCCACATTTATGATGGCTATACAGTGCCACCGTTTTACGACTCCCTGATCGCGAAAGTCATTACCCATGGACATGATCGAGAGACCGCCATGAAACGGATGCAGCGTGCACTCGACGAACTGATCATCGAAGGTATTCGAACCAATACTGCACTGCATCGGACGCTCGTGCGGGATTCATCGTTCTTGTCTGGCGGTGTCAGCATCCACTACCTCGAGGGTCTGCTGGAAGACTAGTTATGACCTGGATTCAAGTTAGGGTGCAGACCCAAAAAGCGCTGTGTGATGCTATCGAAGCACACCTGCTCGAACTGGGTGCAGTATCGATTACCTATCAAGACGGCGCCGATCAGCCCGTGCTAGAGCCGGGTGTTGGTGAGACGCCACTCTGGGATCAGCTGGTTTTACTGGCTTTATTCAGCGCCGACACTGACACCCAGGCTCTCAGAAAGCATCTTAAAAACACCCTCCATGACACGGACCAGATATCGATCGACAACCTCGAAGATCGGGTCTGGGAGCGCGAATGGGAACAGCATTACCAGCCGATTCAATGCGCACCTAAACTATGGATTTGCCCCAGCTGGTGCGAACCGCCTGATCCCGATGCCATCAACTTGTTACTGGATCCAGGGCTGGCCTTTGGCACCGGCACCCACCCCTCTACCGCAATGTGTTTGAGTGCTCTAGCGCAGCTCCCACTCGAGCAAACCCAAGTAGTCGATTATGGCTGCGGATCTGGGATCCTCGGCATTGCCATGCTGGCGCTCGGCGCAACACATTTGATTGCAGTCGATAATGATCCTCAGGCGCTTGCAGCGACCGCAGACAACTGTGCACGCAATGGGATTGATCATTCACGTCGTCTGATTATTTCTCCAGATCAGGATTCAAGTGCCATTGCTGACGCGAGTGTCGATATCTTAGTGGCAAACATACTCGCAGAACCCCTCATACACTTAGCACCGCGCCTCGTGCGAGCGCTCAAGCCCGGTGGCATCTTAGTTCTGGCAGGGCTCATTCAATCTCAAGTGACCGATGTCAGCCGACCTTACAGTCCCGATATCGAGCTCAAAATCGCCGAAAGTCGCGGCGATTGGGTTTGCTTAACAGGCACCAAGAGCCTTGCTTAATTTTTTCATCTCATCTTCGACCTGGCGTTCAACAAGCGCTCGGGTTGATGTATCCTTGCGCCCCCTGTTGCCATGACGTGATCACGTGTTAACTATCGGTCGCCATCAATTCGAGTATCCCGTGATCGCCGCGCCTATGGCTGGCGTCTCTGACGTACCCTTTCGACGGCAGTGTCTCAGTCATGGAGCCTCTTTCGCTGTTGGTGAAATGGTGAGCGCCAACCCCACAACACGTGACACGCACAAGTCACTCTGGCGAACCACCTCACAATCAAGCGGCCTACAAATCATCCAAATTGTTGGGCATGATCCTGCAGAGATGGCCAGAGCCGCAGCCTTCAATCAATCGCTAGGCGCTGACATTATCGACATCAATATGGGATGTCCTGCGAAGAAAGTATGTAAGAAAGCCGCAGGGTCGGCACTGCTAGCCGATGAGGACACAGTCTCTAAGATTTTGACGGCGGTCACTCGCGCCGTATCAGTGCCCGTCACCTTGAAAATACGTACAGGCACCAGCCCCTCCAATCGTAATGCGGTTCGTATTGCCAAAATTGCCGAAGACAGCGGCATCCAAGCACTCACAATTCATGGCAGAACTCGCGAATGTGCGTTTAAAGGGGTCGTTGAGTACGACACCATCGCCGAAGTCGCTCGGGCGACCAGTCTGCCAATCATTGCAAATGGTGATATTACCTGCCCAAAGTCGGCCATGAAGGTGATAAACTACACCGGCGCTGATGGCGTTATGATTGGTCGTGCCGCGCAAGGTAAGCCTTGGTTACTGGGACACATCCGCCACTTCTGGCAAACCGGCATAGAGCTGGTCAAGCCCAGTTTGCAGCAGCAGTTGGTTAGCGCAATTGAACATATCACCGAGATCCACCAATTTTATGGGGCTTTTATGGGGCCTCGGTTTGCGAGAAAGCATGTAGGTTGGTATTTTGAGTCTATGCAACTGGAACGAATCTTTCGATCTCAGTTCAATGCTCTGCAAACAGCCCACGAGCAACTCGATTTTTTGAATGAACTGAGTTTGTCACTCAAGGCGAAAGTAGCGTAATGAATAAGAACAATAAGAGGCCTGTCTCATGAGTCTGCGCGATGCGGTGAACCAAAGCTTAGTGACTTACTTCGATCAAATGGGTGACGAAATGCCGACTGGCCTGTACGAGATGGTCATCAGTGAAGTTGAGCGCCCTCTGCTCGCTCACGTCATGCAACAAGCGCAGAATAACCAGTGTAAAGCAGCGCAGATGCTTGGACTCAACCGAGGCACCCTTCGCAAGAAACTGAAGCATTACCAACTCATCGATTAGGATGGACATGACCGACTCTTCTCTCGCTCCAATTAAACAAGCACTCATTAGCGTCTCTGACAAAACCGGCATCGTTGAATTTGCCCAAGCGCTGTCTGCGATGAATATCGAACTCATCTCTACCGGCGGCACTTACTCGCTTCTGGCCGAGGCTGGATTGAACGTTCGTGAAATCTCGAACTACACCGGGTTTCCAGAAATGATGGATGGCCGAGTCAAAACTCTCCACCCGAAAGTGCACGGCGGTATATTGGGTCGGCGAGGCATCGATAACGATCTGATGAGCGCGCATGGCATAGAAGCGATCGATTTGGTCGTGGTTAATTTGTATCCTTTTGCAGCCACCGTCGCCAACCCCAATTGCACTCAAGAAGAGGCGATTGAGAACATCGATATCGGTGGACCGACCATGGTGCGCTCTGCCGCAAAAAATCACCGTGACGTGACGATCATCGTCAACGCCAGCGATTACCAACGCGTCCTCACAGAGCTACAGGAAACGGGCGGAGCAACGCGATACGAAACGCGCTTCGATCTTGCCATTAAAGCGTTTGAACACACGGCGCGCTATGATGCTGCCATCGCGAATCACTTTGGGCAATTTGTCGCCGGTGGCGAACCTCGATTCCCAAGAACCTATACCAAACAGTATCGCAAAGTTGAAACCATGCGGTATGGCGAGAACCCTCATCAAGAAGCCGCTTTTTATACCGAGCAGCAACCGCCAGCAACCAGTATTGCTAGCACTCGGCAAGTCCAGGGCAAGGCTCTCAGCTATAACAACGTCGCCGACACTGATGCCGCACTCGAGTGCGTTAAGGTCTTTGATGCGCCCAGTTGTGTCATTGTCAAACACGCTAACCCTTGCGGCGTTGCGTCTGCTGAAACGCTCGTGGCAGCCTATCAAAAAGCATTTGAAACAGACCGTGAAAGTGCGTTTGGTGGCATTATTGCCTTCAACCGAGCGCTCGACGCTGTCACCGCAAGAGCGATCATCGATCAGCAGTTTGTCGAGGTCATCATCGCGCCCACAATCGCGTCTGATGCCCTGCCAATTTTAGCCGAAAAAACCAATGTGCGAGTCCTGACTACTGAGCAATGGACACCAACCACTGCTGCTCTCGATATCAAACAAGTCCATGGCGGAATCCTGCTGCAAGACCGAGATTTGGGTCTCATTACAGCCAAAGAGCTCACCGTTGTCTCGCAACGAGCACCGACCCCAACGGAACTCACCGACCTGTTATTTGCCTGGAAAGTTGCCAAGTTTGTGAAGAGTAATGCCATCGTCTACGCTCAAAATGAACGTACGATAGGCGTCGGTGCGGGTCAGATGTCGCGCGTCAACTCGGCGCGAATTGCCGCGATTAAGGCCGAGCACGCAGGCCTTGCGGTAAGTGGCTCAGTCATGGCGTCAGACGCATTTTTCCCTTTTCGGGATGGAATCGACAACGCTGCCAAATCAGGGATCACCGCGGTCATTCAACCGGGCGGGTCGATTCGCGATGATGAGGTCATCGCAGCAGCAGATGAAGCGAATATTGCCATGGTGTTTACTGGCATGAGACATTTCCGGCACTAGAGAGACAACTAAAATGAAACTACTGGTTATTGGTAGCGGTGGCCGAGAACATGCTTTGGCATTCAAGGCCTCTCAATCACCATTGGTAGACACCGTGTTTGTTGCCCCAGGAAATGCGGGAACAGCTTCTGAACCCGGACTCGTGAATGTTGCGATTGATCCTCTAGACTTTGAGGCTCTGGCGCAGTTCGTGGTATCAAATAATGTCGAGCTCACTATCGTCGGTCCCGAAATCCCATTAGTCGCCGGTATCGTAGACGATTTTTCAAGACGCGGTCTGGCCTGCTTCGGTCCCTGTCAAGCGGCGGCCCAACTTGAGGGTTCGAAAGCATTCACCAAAGAATTCTTGGTGCGTCACAATATCCCGACCGCGCACTATCGTGCGTTCACAGAAACAGATCCTGCAATTGCCTATATTCGCCAGCACGGTGCACCGATCGTGGTCAAAGCCGATGGGCTGGCAGCCGGGAAGGGTGTCGTGGTCGCAATGACCGAGGCAGAAGCGATTGATGCCGTCCGCGATATGCTGTCAGGAAACGCCTTTGGAGATGCGGGCTGTCGTGTCGTCATAGAAGAATGCCTGATCGGCGAAGAGGCCAGCTTCATTGTGATTTGCGACGGTGAACATGCCCTGCCGATGGCCACAAGCCAAGATCACAAGCGAGTAGGCGAAGCGGACACTGGACCCAACACAGGTGGTATGGGCGCCTACTCCCCTGCTCCCGTCGTGACCCCCGAGATTCACGACATCATTATGCAGCAAGTCATTTATCCAACACTGCGAGGGATGGCAGCAGAGGGGACGCCCTATGTCGGATTTTTATATGCCGGCGTCATGATCGACGCACAGGGCATGCCCAAAGTCATCGAGTTCAACTGCCGTTTTGGCGACCCCGAAACGCAACCAATTATGATGCGTCTCCAATCAGATTTAGTCACCCTGTGCCAAGCGGCCTTGAACGGCACCCTCGCCAACCAGACCATTCAATGGGACCCTAGACCCAGTATTGGGGTCGTGCTTGCAGCCGAAGGTTACCCATCAAACTACCGCACCGGTGACCCGATTTCAGGCCTTGCCGATATTGTGGATCCAGACGTTAAAGTATTCCATGCAGGTACCAAGCTGGTCGATGGCTCCGTATGTACCAGCGGTGGCCGGGTACTCTGCGTGACCGCGCTGGGTACCGACTTAAAAGAAGCTCAGAATCGCTGTTATGACGCAACAAAAGCGATATCATGGAACGGTATGTTTTACCGTCGCGATATCGGCTGGAGAGCGCTGTAACGCCCTCTTAACGAGGAGGCCCACATGACAAGCTTGCCACTAATACCTGTCAAACCGCGGCGTTTGAGTGTTTTTGACCGGCTCATCGGCGAACTTGATACGGTTGTCAAAACCCTCACAAACAAAGGTTTACAACCCTCGCGACCGAGTCCAGCAGACGGCCATAGCGAAGGTGTGACACACCCGCGCCAGAGGCGCCATGTTGCCGGACTCATGCGCGTCAATCACGCGGGAGAGGTGTGCGCTCAGGCCCTTTATCAGGGGCAAGCTCTCACCGCAAAGCTGCCAGAAGTTCGTTCTGAAATGCAATCAGCCGCGCAAGAAGAGATCGATCACCTGGTATGGTGCAAGCAGCGTCTCGACCAATTAGACAGCCAACCAAGCGCGCTTAATCCACTCTGGTACACGCTCTCATTTGGTCTTGGTGCGGCAGCAGGTTTGGCAGGAGATAAGTGGTCGCTCGGCTTTGTCGCAGCCACCGAAGAGCGAGTCTGCCGACACCTGAAAGACCATTTAAAGCAACTACCGCTTGCAGACCGTCGTTCTAGACTGATCTTACAAACGATGATCGAAGACGAGCAACGGCACGGCGATGCGGCACTGCAGGCGGGGGGTGCTGAGCTGCCTCAGCCGATTAAAACGGTGATGACGCAGGTTGCCACACTAATGACCAAAACGAGCTACTACGTTTAGTACCTTGATCTATCGACCGGTCTCAGTCAGCCGTCTCGCCAAACTCTACCACCTCAAAGGTGTGTGACACCTTTACACCAGCAGCGCCGAGCATGATCGAGGCGGAGCAATACTTTTCTGCTGACAGAGCCACCGCTCGCTCAACCTGAGACGCTTTTAAATTAACCCCTGTCACAGTGAAATGCATCGCGATCTCAGTAAACACCGCCGGTACTGCATCTGCCCGCTCAGCGCGCAAATCGACCACACAATCCACCACTTTTTGACGACTTTTCTCGAGCATGCTAATGACGTCAAAGCTGGCACAACCTCCCGTTCCGATAAGTAACAACTCCATCGGCCTGAGTCCTTTATTGTGGCCACCAAGAGATTCTGGACCATCCATTACCACTACGTGCCCACTGCCACTTTCGCCCAGAAACTGTTTCCCATCGGTCCATTTTACGCGCGCTTCCACCGAGCCTCCTTGACTGTAACAATGCCGATCACGAAGATCGACGCTCAAAGTTTATTGGTCTGATTCAAATAAAGCCCTCAGCGCCAGTCCCGGATCGGGCTCTCGCATAAAGGCTTCGCCAATTAGAAAACCATGCACACCCTTGCTCCGCATAAGAGACACATCGGCGCGAGAATGGATACCACTCTCGGTCACCACCGATACACCCTCAGGCACCTCAGACAGCAATCGGATAGTCGTGTTTAAATCGGTATTAAAAGTATGCAAATCCCGATTGTTAATACCCAGCATCGAGGCACCTAACTTTAGGGCCCGTTCTAGCTCTTGCCCGTTATGCACTTCTATCAGGCTGTGCAACTGATACGCTGTGGCAACTGCAAATAAATCCTGCAGCTCGGCATCATCAAGGACGGCGGCTATCAGCAAAATGGCATCGGCACCAATCGCTCTTGCTTCAGCGATTTGGACAGGATCCACAGTAAAATCTTTGCGCAGAACCGGAATATCACAAGCCCCTCTGGCCTGCCGCAAATAATCATCATGACCCTGGAAAAAATCGACGTCAGTGAGCACTGACAAACATGCTGCACCGCCACTTGCATAGGAATGCGCAATTTCTGCCGGATTGAAATTCTCTCGGATCACGCCCTTACTGGGGGACGCCTTCTTGACCTCTGCAATGACCGCGGCTTCTTGCCGCTGACAACGTGAAACAATCGCGCCCTCAAAATCTCTTACCGGCGTTTGTTGCTGCTGTAGGTCTTCCAAATCCGCGAGCGACACACGACGCTTCAGAGCGGCAACTTCCTCCCACTTGCGGCTAACGATGGTCTTTAAAATCGTGGGTGTACTCATAGCTCTTCTGCCGCCGCCGCCATAATTTGAGTAAACTGAATGAAGCTACTGAGCTTTTCTTTCGCCTGCCCCGTTGCAATCACATCGGCAGCAAGTTCAACACCTGCGGTCAGCGTCTGCGCACAACCGCTCACATACAAAGCCGCACCCGCGTTCATCGCTATCATGGCCCGTGCAGCCTCAAACTGATCACCCGCCTTGTTAGCCAGTGCGCTGGAAATCAACTGTGCCGATTCAGAGGCACTGGCCACCACCAAACTCGCAAGGCTCGCACTGGCATAACCCAGTTGTTCAGGAGTGACTTGATACTGGGTTATTTGGCCATCACGAAGTTCCGTAACATCACTTGGGCCAGAGAGGCTCAATTCGTCGAGACCACCGTGGCCGTGAACCACCAAGGCGTGCTCAGTGCCGAGCGCCGCTAAAACCTGCGCCATAAAATCACATAAACTCGGCTCAAAAACACCCACCACCTGCCGCTTAGCAAAGGCAGGATTAGTGAGAGGCCCCAGAATGTTAAACAGGGTTCTCATCCCAAGATCGCGCCTCGGGCCTATGGCATAGCGCATCGCACTGTGATGCGCCGGCGCGAACAAGAATCCGATCCCAACACTGTCAATCGCGCGAGCCACCTGGCTCGAATCGAGATCTAAGGGCATACCTAACTCACTCAGAACATCGGAACTCCCGCTCGAACTAGAGACCGATCGATTGCCATGTTTGGCAACGTTGGCGCCGCCTGCTGCGGCAACGATGCTCGCTGCAGTCGAGACGTTAAACAAGTGAGCGCTGTCACCCCCGGTACCCGCCAAATCAACCAGTGGCTGACTTTGAGTCTCAACCGGGCTTACCAGATCGCGCATCACTTGCGCTGCCGCGGTGACCTCTGTCACGGTCTCGCCTTTCATTCGAAGCCCCATTAACAAGGCGCCTATTTGAGCATCCGTTAAATCGCCCGACATCATCTGCATCATGATTGCGCGCATAACATCGAAGCTCAGATCACGTCCTTCAGCAACTTCCTTAAGTACCTCTTGGATTGTCATGAGACCTCCTGTATGGCCAAAAAATTATTCAATAGATCGTGGCCGTGCTCGGTCAAAATTGATTCTGGATGAAATTGAACACCTTCGATGGCAAATTGTTTGTGACGGAAACCCATAATTTCGTCCACATCACCCTGATCTGTCTGGGTCCAAGCCGTCATTTCAAGACAAGAAGGTAAACTAGGCTGATCCACGACCAAACTATGGTAGCGGGTCGCTGTGAAGGGCGACGGTAGATTAGCGAACACCCCCATACCCGTATGATGGATCAGCGATGTTTTACCATGCATTACCGCCTTCGCGCGTACTACGTCACCACCGAATGCCTGGCCAATACTCTGATGTCCGAGGCAAATACCCAAAATCGGTATCACACCCGCAAAGGTTTTAATGACCTCTAGCGACACACCGGCTTCATTCGGTGTGCATGGCCCAGGTGAAATCACGATCCGCTCAGGCTGCAGTGCCTTAATTTGCTCAACGGTGAGCTCATCGTTGCGCACCACGTGAACATCGGCGCCAAGCTCGGCAAGATATTGCACCACGTTGAACGTAAACGAATCGTAATTGTCGATCATTAAAAGCATGTCACAGCCTTCCTAAACATGGCCACGCCATTTGTGGAGCGGGGCCTTAAACCGAGCAAGCTACCCCTGGGAGCAGCCCGTTTCACATCAGCATTTGGATCTATGGTAGCGGTTTATTTCACCGAGGCCATCGATGCAGCACGGAGCATGGCGCGCGCCTTGTTCAGAGTTTCTTTCCACTCTAACTCGGGCACCGAATCTGCCACTACGCCTGCACCTGCTTGGATGTAGAGTGTCTTATTCTTAATCACCGCGGTGCGGATCGCAATTGCAGTATCCATGTCACCAGACCACGCCAAATACCCTACGGCGCCACCGTAGACGCCTCGCTTAACGGGCTCTAGTTCGTCGATAATTTCCATTGCGCGCACCTTGGGGGCTCCCGACAAGGTCCCGGCAGGCAGAGTCGCACGTAAGACATCGATGGGAGAAAGCCCCTCTTTCAAGCTACCCGTGACACTAGAGATAATATGCATCACGTGACTGTAACGCTCTATCACCATGTTATCGCGCAACTGCACCGAACCGGTCTGGGCAATTCTGCCGACGTCATTACGACCCAGATCAATCAGCATGAGGTGCTCGGCAATCTCTTTAGGATCATTCCGGAGCTCTTCTTCCATGGCGAGATCTTCAACCTCAGTAAGCCCCCGTTTGCGGGTACCCGCCATGGGTTTCACCGTGACCTCTTGATCTTCAACACGCGCCAGAATCTCGGGAGACGAACCGACAATGTAAAAATCATCGAGATCTAAAAAATACATGTAAGGTGATGGATTCAAATTACGGAGCGCGCGGTACAAGTTAATAGGCGGCTCTTCAAATGGCAAATTCATGCGCTGCGAGGGAACAACTTGCATCACATCACCGGCTAACACATAACCCTTGATCTTGCGCACGGCAGCCTCAAACTCCTGCCTCGAAAAACTGAAGTTAGCGCTGCGCTCACTATCGTCGGCCTGCTCTGGCCGCAAGCGAATTGGGGGCAGAACTGGCAACTCGCTGGGAAGACGCGCCTCGATCTCACTGAGTCGCACTAAAGCTCGTGCATAGGCGTCCTCGCAGGCTGTATCGACATTAACAATGACGGTCAGAGTGCCAGCCAGGTTATCAAACACCAGCACCTCTTCTGAGACCATCAGCAAAATATCGGGGTTACCCATATCATCTTTGGGGACTGACGCCGCCAGTCGCTTTTCGACATAGCGCACAGTATCGTAGCCGAAGTAGCCCACCAAACCACCGTGAAAAACAGGCAAGCCGGTCACTGGTGCGCTCTTAAATTGCAACCTAAACTGATCGATATCCGCTAAGGGATCCACCGAGGCCCACTGCCTAACCACGGTGTTATCTCTGTATTCTTCGATTTGTTCGTTGCGCACCACCAAGCGGTGCTTACAAGGCAATCCAATAATTGAATAGCGGCCCCATTTCTCGCCGCCCTGAACCGATTCAAACAAATAAGAGAACGGCCCTTGTGCCAGCTTTAAATAAGCAGTTAACGGAGTTTCCATATCTGCCAGATATGTGGCTGCAACAGGGACTCGCTGATAACCTTCGCGGCAAAACTGATCAAATTGCGCGCGACTAATAGGCGATACAATCTCGGTCATCGGTTTGCCAAAGCCAACCGCATGTCAGCAATTGCTGCCGCGTAATCAGGGGCATTAAAAATGGCAGACCCCGCCACAAACATATCAGCGCCAGCTCGGGCGATGTCGGCGATATTAGCTGCCGATACCCCGCCATCGACTTCTAAGCGAATATCAAACCCAGAATCATCTATCAGCTGCCTCACCTCTGCACACTTGTCTAGGGTCGAAGGAATGAACGACTGACCACCAAACCCGGGGTTGACCGACATCAATAGCACCAGATCCAGCTTATCTATCACATAGCGCAGGCAGTCTGGGCTCACATGAGGATTCAGCACTAAACCCGCTTTACAGCCAGCGGCCCGTATCGTACTGAGCGAGCGATCGACATGAATCGAGGCATCGGGATGAAAGGTTATGTAACTGGCCCCAGCATCTGCGAATTGCTTAATGAGATCGTCGACAGGACTGACCATTAAATGCACATCGATTGGCGCAGTGATACCGTAGTTGCGGAGCGCTTTGCAAACCATGGGCCCAATAGTGAGATTCGGCACGTAATGATTGTCCATGACATCGAAGTGAACGACATCAGCGCCGGCCGCTAATACGGCGTCGACTTCTTCGCCAAGTCGGGCGAAGTCGGCTGACAGAATCGACGGTGCGATCAAAAAAGGTTCCAAAATTCACCCCACACTCGAAAAATCTTAGTTTACCGCGTTCAGTCGCAACTGACACGCTCAGAAAGGCTTTTCTCTAGGTCTTGTAAACGCTCAGGAGTCCCAATATCACACCAAGCCCCTCGAAATCGCTCGCCAAACACATGACCTTGATCAATGGCGTGCTCTAGCACTGGTCGCAATGGCCTCACACCGGGCGCCCACGCTTGAAAGAGTTTGGGGCTAAACAGTCCGATACCGGCATAGGTAAAACCAAACCGATCCCCATCTAATAAGCGGCGAAGTGAACCGTTGGGATTCAAGCCAAAATCGCCGCTAGGATGATGCGATGGGTTGGATACCATGATCAGTGATGCCAGTGCGTCTGGTGGTAGCCGCACCCACGGGAAGGGCTGATAATCACACCAAACATCGGCGTTAATCACCCAGAAAGGCGCGTCACCAAGCAATGGAAGCGCCTGAATAATGCCACCCGCAGTCTCTAGACGATCCTGTTCGTGAGAATACTGAATCGTCAATCCAAATCGAGAACCATCGCCGCAGTAGTTCTGAATTTGATCGCCCAAGTAAGAAACATTAATGACCACATCTGTAAAACCCATCACTGCAATCTTACGCAGCTGATGGGCAATTAGAGGCTCACCCAAGAGCGATAACATGGGCTTCGGCACATCGCGAGTCAGCTCGCCCATCCGTTCTCCACGGCCCGCCGCCAAGATCATCACCTTCATCGGGCGTACCATGGTTGCTGCATGAGCGCAGGCTCTACCACACGGCGCCAACAACGGATAAATGGTGCGATCTCTGAATGGTCGGCATACAGTGTGAATACCTCATCGATATACGCAAGAACTCGCGGCAAATCGCCCAAATATTGCGACTTCCCGTCTCTTAGATGCAAGCGGGCGAAGACACCTAAAACTTTCAAATGACGTTGTAACCCTATCCAGTCAAACCACTGCACTAAAATCGTATCACTGCTCGCCTGCAATCGCTCAGGCAAGCTCTGGTGTAGTGTACGCAACCACTGAAGGATCTGTGCCCGCGGCCAACGACAGTAACAATCCTTGAATAAAGAGACCCAGTCGTAACAGAGGGGCCCTATCAGCGCATCTTGAAAATCAATGACCACGATTTCAGCATCACGAATCATTAAATTGCGCGAATGAAAATCGCGATGCACCACGACTTGGGGTTGCGCTAAGGCCTGCGCGATCAAGAATTCCTGTAACTGTGTTTGAGCGAACACAAACTCCGTGTCCAAGCTCAAATCAAGTAAACCCCGGAAAAACCACTGTGGACACACATCCAGCTCCAACTGCAAAGCATCGCGATCATAGGGTGGCAAGTTCGACGCTTCGGTGTCTGCACCTGCCAGCGCTCGAAGTGGGGGCATGGCCTGGGTATACCAATAATCAACCGATTCAGCCGTCAACTCGCTGAGTAACACCTGATCCCCAGCGTCTTCTTGGAGCGATAGCCCCGCGGCCTGGTCGCTCGCAATGAGGGTCGGTATTCGAACACCGGCGCGTCGCAAAGTCTCTGCCACGGCAACAACTTTAGTAGTAACGCCAGGTTCCGCGCTTGCATCAGCGATAATGAAAGATCCGCCAGGGGTCAGCAGGCGGCTGTATTGGCGCGCACTCGCATCACCCGCTAACACCACCTGGCGCACTTGTGCTGGCGGCACCCCCAGAGCATTGGCTGCCCATTCGATCATTGCTACTTTGGTTGTCGTCACACGGGATCTCTCAAATAAACTCAGACAAGCTAGGCTGCTTGTTTTATCATGCAGACCTTAGCATGACGATAGTAATTGGCAATCATGGTGTTGAACGGTTCACTGAAATACGCACTTTGTGTCGCTCTAACGGGCGCTCTCGTCGCCATCACAAATGCAGCATCAGCCATCGCTCAAACATCAGACTCCGGTCAGCCCGATCTCTCGCTTTACCGCTGCCAACCCTCGGATGATAACGCCGGCTGGACCTGCACAGCTTTTAAAGACGATCCCTCGGCTAGCATGACCTCCAGTTTACCGCGCTCATCCAAGCCATCGGCCTCGACGCGCAAGGATCTAGCCAATCCGAACACCAACTCATCTGCAGAGCTGGTCGAGACGCAAGCCCTCAGTGCTGCAGAGCTCGATTGGCGACCGATCGAGACCCTAGCGCCAGAGCAGCGCACACGTAACTGCGTTCTTTGCCAAGGCCAATTTATTGCGCCCACAGTAGCGACTGCTGAGCCTAATGATTCAGATGACATCCGAGCCAGTGCCGATCAATCAGAATCAACCACCAGCGGCTCTATCTTGACCGGTAACGTGCGACTCACCCAGGCAGACCGAGAGATCAAAGCAGATCAGATTAGTATCGTGTCAGACAGCGACACCCTTGACCTTACTGGCAATATACAAATCCGCGAGCCGGGCTTACTGCTGGTGGGCAGTAGTGCAGTGATGTCGCGTGCCAATCAATCAGCGCTGTTAAGCGATGCCAGTTTTGTTTTGCATGAGCAAGGCCTGCACGGATCGGCCAAGAGCTTGCGACAAGGGTCAGATGGCCGAGTCACTATAGATGGCGGCAATTTGAGCTACTGCGCTCCCGACGATGAGACCTGGGCGATTCACGCCGATCAGTTCGTGGTGGACACCGACCGCGGCATGGGGACAGCGGATGGCGCCCGGCTTCGAATCAAGGATACCACGGTGCTGGTACTGCCAAGATTTAGCTTTCCGATAGGTGACCAGAGAAAATCTGGCCTGTTGTGGCCCAGTATCAGCAACGACTCAGTGAATGGCGCGACTCTATCGCAACCGTTCTATCTGAATTTGGCACCCAATTACGACCTGCTCTACACACCAACCTTGCTACAAGAACGAGGGCTACACCAGCAACTGGCCGCGCGCTACTTAGGCCAACAGGGTGATGAGTGGGCAGCGGAGATCGGCTATCTGAATAACGATAATCTTGGTACAGCGGGCCAAGCGGCAGGTGATAGCCGCTGGCATCTGGCACTTGATCAAGCAGCGCAATATAACGATTACTGGTCGTCGAGCCTCACCATTGATGCTGTTAGTGACCCAAACTACCTTCGGGATATCGATGCCAGCAAAATTACCAGCCGCTATCAGGACCAATTGGCAAAAGAGGGTTACCTTCAATTCCAAAGCAAGCATGTCAGTGCACGACTGGCGGCCCGAAAGCTCGACGCCTTAGCCTTAGATTTTCAGAACGGTTACGCC
>CBFHJC010000023.1:0-19213 GCA_965656045.1 Aequoribacter sp. | reverse complement strand
TCTCGCGCAGGTTCATGGGGGCGGGCATGAGCGGAATTTTCGAAGCGGTACGCTGGCGACGCATCAAATCGCTGGGATGGGTGCTGCCGCTGAGCTGGCCCGGGTGGGCTGGGATCAAGATCAGGCACACCATCAAATTCTCGGTCAGCGACTGCTAGAGGGCTTGCTCAGCATCGAGGGTGTGGTGCTGAATGGTAGCGTAGAACACCGGCTGCCTCAGGTGGCTAATGTCTCCTTTCAGGGGGTCTCGGGTGAGGCACTGTTAGCTGCGCTTGCGGGTATTGCTGTCTCGTCGGGGTCCGCTTGTAATTCCGCGACCATGAAGCCCTCACACGTTTTACTCGGTATTGGTGCTGATCGCGCACGCGCTGACAGTGCACTGCGTTTCAGTGTCGGTCGCCCCACAGTCGAAGCAGATGTCGAGAAGGCACTTGCTGAGGTGCGGTCAACGATTCAGGCCCTGCGCAGTCCAACTTTGGGTTGAGCGCAGAAAGCCAACTTTTGCACCCAAAAAGCCATTTGTTAGGGTGTTATAGAGTGGCAAAGCCCGTATAATGTGCGCCCAGTTCAGGGGACCCTGACTCAACAGCATAATGACACTTTGGAGTAGAACAGCATGGCAGTAGAGCGCACATTATCGATTATCAAACCCGATGCGGTAGGTAAGAATGTTATCGGTGAAATAATCACCCGGTTTGAAGCCAATGGTCTGCGCGTGGTCGCCGCTAAAATGATACAACTCTCAGCCGCAACAGCGGGCGGGTTTTATGCCGAGCACAAAGAGCGCGGTTTTTTTGGTGATCTGATCGAATTTATGACTTCTGGACCCGTGTTGGTGCAGGTGTTGGAAGGTGAAGATGCAGTCGCTAAAAACAGAGAGTTGATGGGTGCGACCAACCCACAAGAAGCAGCCGCTGGCACAATCCGTGCAGATTTTGCCCAGTCGATTGACGCCAACGCGGTACATGGATCGGACTCTGCAGTCTCTGCAGCACGAGAGATCGCTTACTTTTTTGCAGCTACGGAGCTGTGCGAGCGAGCATAATGGCGACATCGCTGTCTGCTAAAGAGGCCATCACGGAGCGAGTCAATTTATTGGGACTCACCCGCGTGCAATTAACGGCCTTTTTTGCGGATATCGGCGAAAAACCCTTCAGGGCGCAGCAGGTGATGAAATGGATTCACCACCATGGCGTCCTAGATTTCGAACAAATGACCAACCTCTCAAAAGACTTGCGCACGCGCCTCGCTGCGGTTGCAGAGGTTCGAGCACCTGAGGTGGTGTCTTGTCATGATTCGGTCGACGGCACACGAAAATGGTTAGTGCGCTCGATAGAAGGCGGATTGATCGAAACTGTTTTGATTCCCGAAGGTGGGCGAGCCACGCTGTGCGTTTCATCTCAAGTGGGTTGTAGCCTTGACTGCAGTTTTTGCTCGACCGGCAAGCAAGGTTTTGAGCGTGATCTAACGGCCGCCGATATCATTGGTCAAGTCTGGCTCGCCATCGACTCTTACGGGGCTTTTGCCACCGGCAGTGATCGGGTGGTAACCAACGTGGTTATGATGGGCATGGGAGAGCCTCTTTTAAATTTCGAGCCCGTTGTCGCTGCGATGGACTTGATGATGGATGATTTGGGCTACGGGATATCGAAGCGGAGAGTGACGCTGAGTACTTCAGGCGTTGTGCCAGCGCTTGATCGTCTGGCTGAGGTGAGTAGTGTGAGCTTGGCTGTCTCTTTGCATGCGCCAAATGACGAGTTGCGCAATCAGCTGGTTCCGATCAATCGGAAATATCCAATCGCACAATTACTTGAGAGCTGCCGCCGTTATTTGGCGGCACAGAATGATAAGAAAAGAGTGGTAACGGTCGAATATACGCTCATCGCCGGTGTTAATGACCAAGTCGAACACGCGCAGGAACTGGTTGTGTTATTGAAGACTTTTCCTTGTAAGATCAATCTCATTCCGTTTAATGCCTTCGATGGATCGTCATATCAACGTCCCAGTGGTAATGCGGTGTCACGATTTTGGCAGGTACTCATCGATGCGGGCTTTATTGTTACCAGTCGAACCACTCGGGGCGATGACATCAGCGCTGCCTGCGGCCAGCTGGTAGGAGAAGTTGTGGATCGAACGCGACGTTCCGAGCGGCACAAGGCGAGTTTGCTGCAGGATGTGCAAGTCGTAGAGGTCACTTGAGATGCGAGGCCTTATTATCCTCAGTTTGGCGGTTGTACTGAGTGGTTGCATTACCACCAGTGAGAGCATTTTTACCGCCGAAGAGTCCCCGTCGGTAGCACTTAAAAAGCGAGTTGAACTGGCACGTGCCTACATTGGGCAGGGTAATTGGGAAAACGCCAAGCGTAACTTAAAGCTGGCTGCCGAAATCGATCCCAAAAATGCTGAAGTCTACGAGGCCTTTGCTTTGGTGTATCAGAGCACAGGCGAATACGAGCTGGCCGAGGAAAATTTTCAGTTGGCGATTAATTTAGACAAGCAGTTCTCGAGAGCACGCAATAACTACGCGTCTTTTCTGTTCACACAACAAAAATTCCTCGCGGCTGAACAACAGCTTGAAATTGTAATTCGAGACACCTTGTACAGTGGGCGACCACAGGCCTTCACCAATTTAGGCTTGTGCCGTATTCGCTTGGGTAAAAGCGAAGAAGCGGTTGAGGCATTGCAACGGGCATTGACGATGCAACAGCGAAATCCGGTTGCTTTGCTCGCCTTGGCCGAAGTGCTATACGATATGGGTCAATATGAGCAGGCTCAAGGCTATTATGTGAGCTATCGTGCAATCATGGCTCAGCCCAGTGCCGGCGGTTTGTGGGTTGGAATCCAGTTGGCTCGAGCGCTTGATTTAGCGGATGATCAGGCGAGTTTGGAATTGAGTTTACCGCATTTGTATCCTAATTCCCCCGAGGCTAGGGCCCTAGAGCAAGGCAGGATTAACGCAGGAGCGGTTCAGTAATGCACAGTGCAAATCCGATCATTCGGCGTAAAAGTCGACAAATTTGGGTGGGTAAAGTGGCTGTTGGGGGCGATGCGCCGATCAGTGTGCAGAGTATGACCAATACAGAAACCTGTGATGTCGACGCCACAGTGGCTCAGATTCAAGCAATTGCCAATGCGGGTGCCGATATTGTCCGAGTTTCCGTGCCGAGTATGGAAGCTGCAGAAGCCTTTAAGGCCATTCGTGCCAGAGTCGATGTACCGTTGGTAGCCGATATTCATTTTGACCATCGAATTGCACTTGCGGTTGCGGAATACGGGGTTGACTGCCTGCGGATTAACCCAGGCAATATCGGTCGGATCGCCAAAGTGAAAGAAGTTATTGCGTCAGCGCGAGACAAGGGGATTCCAATCCGCATCGGTGTCAACGCGGGTTCAATAGGCAAAGAATTACAGCGCAAGTACGGCGAGCCGACAGCCGAGGCGCTGGTGGAGTCGGCAATGAACCACGTGGATCTGCTCGACAAATTCGACTACCCCGATTTCAAGGTGAGTGTTAAGGCGTCTGATGTGTTCATGGCAGTCGATGCTTATACCTTGCTGGCTACGAAAATTGACCAGCCATTGCACCTCGGTATCACTGAAGCGGGTGGATTGCGCAACGGAACCGTTAAGTCTGCAATCGGGCTGGGTTTGTTACTTAGACAAGGCATCGGTGACACCATCAGGATCTCGCTCGCCGCTGATCCTGTGCAAGAAGTTAAAGTGGGTTTTGATATTCTAAAAAGCCTGAAACTCAGGAGTAATGGCATTAACTTTATTGCCTGTCCGAGTTGCTCCAGACAAAATTTCGACGTGATATCGACAGTAAATGCGTTAGAAGAAAGGCTTGAAGATGTGCGCCAGGCAATGGATGTCGCGATTATTGGCTGCGTCGTTAATGGGCCGGGAGAGGCGAGGGAAGCCGATGTTGGCTTGACTGGTGCCTCGCCCAACAATTTGATTTATCTCGATGGTAAACCGAATCATAAAGTGGGTAATACAGAATTTATTGACCATCTGGAGCAAGTCATCCGGACCAAAGCAGAGCAGTTAACGACGGCAGCGGCAAAAGCCGAAAGCCAACTCATCGCCAAGGATACAGGGAGCTAGGCATGCCTGATAAAGTGCTGCAGGCAGTCAGAGGTATGCCCGATGTCGTGCCTGCGCAAGTGGGGCCATGGCAGTGGTTTGAGCGCCTGGTCAGAGACACAATACAGGGTTACGGCTATCAAGAAATACGATTGCCGATCATTGAGCCCACCCAGCTATTTGCGCGATCGATTGGTGAAGTTACAGACATCGTCGAGAAGGAAATGTACACCTTCATCGATCGCAACGAAGATTCTTTGACGCTCCGGCCAGAGGGTACGGCGGGATGTGTCAGGGCCGTGATACAGCACAATCTAGCGATCACGCCACAAAGGCTGTGGTATTCAGGCCCCATGTTTCGGCACGAACGTCCGCAGAAAGGTCGACTTCGGCAATTTCAACAAGTCGGTGCCGAGGTGTTCGGTATTGCAACGCCGGACGCAGAGATCGAGCTGATTGCACTGACGGCTCGGTTATGGAATTTATTGGGCGTCTCTGGGTCAGTCAGGCTCGAGCTGAATAGTATTGGCAGTGTTGCTGCTCGAGCTCAATACAAGCTGGCGCTGGTGGCCTATTTGTCAGAGCGTCTCGATGAGCTCGATCCGGATAGTCAGCGCCGTCTGCATTCGAATCCCTTGCGCATACTTGACAGCAAAAACCAGGACACTCAGCGAGTACTTGATGGTGCGCCGGTGTTAAGTGACTACCTCGATGAAGCCTCGTCTAGTGCGTTTCGTGAGTTAACCGAGGGGTTGGATGCACTGAACATCCCGTATGTCATCAATTCCAGACTGGTGCGCGGTTTAGACTACTATAACGACACTGTATTCGAGTGGACTACCACTGAGTTGGGTGCGCAGGGAACGCTATGTGCGGGTGGGCGCTATGACAGCCTAGTGGGCCAACTCGGTGGCAAGCCGACGCCCGGTGTTGGCTTTGCTATGGGCGTTGAGCGTATTTTATTGCTGCTCGAGGCATGTGCAACGCCGATACCAAAAATAGAGCCCTTGGTGTTTGCAGTCGCGGCAGGTAAGGCAGCTGAGAGGGCCTGTTTGACTGATATCGAGCGGCTTAGATCGCACTTTGGCTCAGCCCAAATTGTGGCGAACTTGGGTGGTGGGAGTTTCCGTACACAATTAAAACGCGCCGACAAAAGTGGGGCCCACGTAGCTCTCATTTGGGGTGAAACCGAGGCCGCTCAGGGTGCAGTGACGGTAAAATATTTAAGAGCGGAACAAGCGCAGCAAACGGTGACTTATGATCAAGCCGTTGAACTGCTCGAACGCATAGTGATAAACCTGTAAAGTACGCGCTACTTGGCATTGAAAAAAGGATCGTAAGTGGACACTTATCGCTCAGATGAAGAACAAATTGAAGCTCTCAAAAGCTGGTGGAATGACAATGGCAAGGCAGTTATTGCTGCAATTGTGATTGGAATTTCGGGCAGCTTAGGATGGCAGTGGTGGCAAGCCAGAGCCATCGAGCAAGCCAATCTCGCCTCTGAACTCTATCAAGAGTTGATGGAAGTGAGTCAGCAAGAAGTGCAAACAGATCGGACTCGAGCGTCAATCGATGAATTGGCTGCTACTCTGGCGACTGAGTTTAAAGGATCGGGCTACACGCACTTAGCTGCTCTGCTGCAGGCGAAGCACTGGGTTAACCAGGGTCGCGTAGATGAGGCGCTAGCTTCGCTTCAAGCTATCGAGCGAGCGGTGGCACAAGATCCCAGTTTGTACGCTCTAACGAAGTTGCGGCGAGCCCGTTTGCAAGCTTCGATGGGGCAGGTTGACTCGGCGCTCACAGCCCTTGAATCGCTTCGCGGTACCGAGTTTGCGCAGGCCGCCGCCATTGCCGAGTTGGACATTTATTTGTCTCAAGAAAAGTATCAAGAGGCCGAGCGTGCGCTCAACAGAGCCCTGGTATTGGCACCGCAAGATATTGATCAGCGCGAGCTCGAGGCGAAACGCCAATTCATTGAGTCTCGGGTTGCATCGAGCGACGCCACCGCGGAGTCATCATTATGAGGCTCCGATTAGGGCGCTACTGCTTCCAGCTCGCGGTATTAGTGAGTCTGTCTGGCTGCGCTACCGTAACGGATTGGTTCTCGTTAGATGATGAGGAATTGAACCAGCCTGCTGAGTTAATGGCGATTACTGAGACTGTTTCCATCAAGCGGGCTTGGTCGGTGAGCGTGGGTGACGGTCAAGGCAAAGGGTACTATCGACTCACGCCTGCGCTGAGCAATGGTCGGATCATTGCAGTCTCAAACGATGGTGAATTGATCGCAGTCGACGCCTCTTCGGGCAAGCTAGTCTGGAAGCGTGAGCTTGATGTTCAGATCACAGGTGGTGTTGGCGTAGGCGCTGGCCAGATCGTTCTTGGCACCAGCGAGGGCGAGGTGATTGCCCTGAGCGAGTCCGACGGCGCAGAACTCTGGTCACAAACCCTGCGCGGAGAAGTATTGGCAGCCCCGCAAACTGATGGCAGAACAGTCATTGTGCAGACCTATGACGGGCGCGCTCAAGGCCTTGATGCAGTCAGTGGGGATTTATTGTGGACTTTCGATAGCAATGTACCGGTTCTGACGATCCGAGGGACTTCTACGCCAATCTTGCGCGCGGGTGTTGCGTACGTCGCGTTTGCGAATGGTCGAGTGGTCGCTTTCGATGCCCGAACAGGGGCTGTTGCATGGGAGCTGCGAGTGGCTTTTGCTCAAGGTCGGTCAGAGATTGAGCGAATGGTCGATGTCGATGGTGCCATGACGATTTTTGGTAACGAACTTTTTGCGGCCAGTTATCAAGGCTATGTGGTGGCCGCGGATCTGCGTACCGGCCGGAAGCTGTGGCAACAAGAAGTGTCGAGTGTATCAGGCGTATCGACAGGATTTGGTAACGTTTATGTGAGCGACCAAGATGGTAGTGTTTACGCCTATCTTAGGAATGGACAGGGGCTTAGATGGGTGCAGAGTGATCTGAGTTACCGTGCCCCTACAAGACCAGCAGTGGTTGGTGGCAATTTGGTGCTTACCGACTTCGAGGGTGTAATGCACATCATGTCTCAAGTTGATGGTCGATTTGTCGCTCGTGAAAAATTAGGAAGTCCTGCCAGAGCAGATATCTTAGTCGACCAATCAAGGCTATTTGTATTCACCGATAAAGGTAAGCTTCTCGCCTATGATGTTGCCACAAAGGACTAGAGATGACGCCTATTATCGCCCTGATGGGGCGGCCCAATGTGGGAAAATCGACGCTCTTCAATCAGCTGACTCGAAGCAGAGAAGCCCTGGTTGCTGATTTTTCTGGTTTAACGCGCGATCGTAAATACGGCGAAGGTAAAGTGGGTGATATCCCCTTCGTCGTGATTGATACGGGCGGTATTACGGGCACAGAAGAAGGTATCGACCTACCTATGGCACAGCAGTCGATGGCTGCCGCAGAGGAATCGGATATTGTTCTGTTGATGCTTGATGCTCGCGCTGGTCTCACCAGTGTGGATCATGAGTTGGTAGCCCTCCTGAGACGCCAGAATATCGATTTTCATGTGGTGGTGAATAAAGTCGACGGCCTCAACACCGACACTGCACTCACCGATTTTTACTCCTTAGGCATAGATCCTCTGTTTACTATCGCAGCGTCTCAAAATCGAGGCGTGCGTTCTATGATTGAAGAGGTTCTAGCGCCATTCGCCACGGAGACACTCGAGGGAGAGGGGCAAGAGGTCGAGGGTGAACGCGGCATCAAGGTGGCTATCGTAGGTCGTCCAAATGTGGGTAAGTCTACTCTTGTCAATCGTCTCCTTGGTGAAGAGCGTGTCGTTGTATTTGATCACCCTGGTACCACTCGGGACAGCATCTATATCGATTATGAGCGCGAGGGAGAGCGGTATACGCTGATTGATACAGCAGGTATCCGCCGCCGCAAGAATGTCCGAGAAACGGTCGAGAAGTTCTCGATTGTCAAAACGCTCAAAGCCATAGACGATGCCAATGTGGTATTACTGCTGATGGACGCACATGAGGGCATTGTCGACCAGGATATGCATTTGCTGGGACACTGCATAGAAGCAGGGCGTGCTTTGGTTGTGGTGACCAACAAGTGGGATGGACTCGATGAGTATCAGAAAGACCGGATCAAAGCGACCATCAATCGGCGGCTCAAGTTTGTCGAGTTTGCGCAAATGCACTTTATATCGGCACTCCATGGCAGTGGGGTTGGACATCTCTACAAGGCTATTCAGGGCGCCTACTTGGCAGCCACGCAAAAACTCAGCACTAACTATTTAACACGTATCCTTGAAGGTGCAACTTCTGATCACCCACCGCCGATGATCAACGGACGACGCATCAAACTTCGCTACGCCCATGCGGGAGGACAGAATCCGCCACGCATCATTATTCACGGTAATCAAACCGCAAAAGTATCACCCTCGTACGAACGCTATCTCGAGAATGTCTACCGACGGGAACTAGGGATCGAAGGCACGCCAATCAAGATAGAGTTTCGTACCACTGAGAATCCCTTCGCAGGTCGTCGCAACAAGCTTACGCAACGCCAAATCAGCCGTAAGCGACGGCTAATGGCGCACGTCAAGAAGAAAAAGTAGTGTTCCAAGTGCCCCAGTCGAGGTCATTGAACCGCTGATCTGATCAGACACTCATTTGATCGCCTTGACGTTGAACCCGCTTATGTCAGTGCTATAGTCACGCCATGGTTAACTATGGAGTGGCTGCATGACATTAACCGACAGCTTAATTCTAGTGGGATGTCTGGTACTCTCTGCGTCAATATCGGTGAACGCCGAAGTCAGCGTATATGAGGTCGAGTTTAGTGATTTTGACGAGGTCATCCTCGAAGGAGCTCACGAGCTTGAGCTCTCTGTGGGGGCACCGTTCGATATTCGAGTACAAGGCGCTTCAACCCGCGATGTGTTGGTGGCCCAAGATGGCCGAGCTCTGCATCTTGGGATACCCAAACGCAGCAGCCAGAAAAATCAGCATGTGAAGTTTCGGGTGAGTCTTCCCGTCTTAAAGAAGGCGGTTGTGGCGAGCTCTGGGCATCTATTCTTGCAGTCAGTCAACAGCACTGCGCCGCTCACACTCAGTGTCAAAGGCAGCGGCGCCATTTACGCTAAGTCTCTGACAGTCGATGAACTCACTGCGCAGATTGGTGGAAGTGGTCGTATAGAGGTGGCCTCAGCGGAGGTCTCTACCCTGGTAAATAATATCGGTGGTTCGGGAAATACCGTATTTGGTGATCTTACCGCCGGCAACGTGAGTGTATCGATTGCGGGTGCAGGCGATCTTGAGATACTCAATCCATCTCAGATTATCTATTCGTTGACTGCCAATTTGTCGGGGAGCGGCGGCATTGTTGCCAAGACCACCCATATTGATCATTTGAGCACCAATCTCATTGGTAGCGGTGATATCGAAGTGGCGGCCGCTCAAACGATCCGAGCCAATATCATTGGGAGTGGCAATGTGCGTTATCGAGGAGAGGCGAGCGTTTCCTCCTCTGTGTTGGGGTCTGGCCAAGTTGAGCGAATTGACTGAGGTGGGCAATGCAGACTCAATACGTGACTAACAAAGCCAGCATAGAACACATCACGCAACTCATCATTGATGGGATTGAGGAGCAGGTGTTCGCAGAGGGAGCCCCGGTCCCTTCGACCAAGCAATTGGCGATAGAACTCAGAGTCAACCCACAGCGTGTGATGGCCGCTTACCAAGATTTGGTCCAGCAGGGAGTGCTCTGTAGGGATGCACTTAACCATTTACACGTCTGTCTCGGGGCGAGTGAACTCCTCCGAGAGTTAAATCGTGAGGCTCTGCTACAGAGAGATTTACCTCAGCTCAGCCAGCGCGCTAGACAACTTGGATTAACAAGCCGGCAAGTGATTGATGCGATCCTGATCGAAGGAAATTACCCATGAACGCTATGATATCTGCTCACAGTGTCGCGAAGGTATTTGGTTCTAAAACAGTGCTTGATGATATTCATTGGGCTGTAGAGCCCGGCAGTATAGTGGGATTGATTGGTCCTAACGGAGCTGGCAAGACAACACTCTTACGAGCCCTTTTGGGACTGACTGCCTACCAAGGCAAGATCGAGGTATTGGGTTGCGACCCCTCTCGCCAGCGACGGGCACTCATGTCTGAAACCGCTTTTATTGCCGATACCGCAGTACTCCCGCGCTGGATGCGCGTCGAGCAGTTACTACAGTATGTGGCGGGCGTGCACCCTAAGTTCAATCGTGACAAAGCGGACCGGTTTCTAAGCAAGACTCAGATAAGTGGTCAGCAGAAGTTGGGCACTTTATCCAAAGGCATGATGGTGCAGGTTCATTTGGCAATTACGCTAGCGATTGAAGCCAAACTCTTGGTACTTGATGAGCCGACTCTGGGCTTAGATATACTGTATCGGAAGCAGTTTTTCGATCAATTGATCAACGATTATTTCGATGCAGATCGCACGATTATTATTTCCACCCATCAGGTAGAAGAAGTTCAGGACATCTTGACTCATTTTGTATTCTTGAATAAGGGTCGAATGATCATCGATGCACCAGTGAGTGATTTAGAGACCCGTTTCTTAGAGGTGCAGGCAAGAGGAGAGAATAGTCAGAAAGTAGGCGCTTTTCGACATCTGGGATCTCGACACATATTAGGCGGTAAAGCGTTTATCTTTGATAGGCCCGATCGCACACAGTTGGCGGGTTTGGGAGAGTTCTACACCCCCAGTATTGCTGACTTATTTGTGGCCGCGATCGAGGGAGAGATGTCATGAAACAGTCATACGACCCCGCAGTAGCTATGATTCGACGGGAGTTTATAGAGTACAAAGGCTCTTTCTGGTTAACCCCCTTGATCCTCGGTTTATTTCTGACGGTGATCTCCTTCGGTGGCGCATTATTCGCGAGCCAATTTTCAGATTGGGAAGAGGGCATCGGTTGGTTTGTGGCGAGTAATCTTCCAGACGCCAAAATTGATATTGTTGTTTCAAACAGCGAGGCGCCTGCAAATAACTCATTACGAGCGGGACTGGTCACCCCTCGAGCTGATCAAATTATCGCACTGGCACCGGAGCCTACATGGGATTTTCATCAAAGTTGGACCTTCAGTACCCCAGGGTCGGTCGATGCAACCACTGATATGAGAGACGACGGGCCTCTCCAAACTAGTCTGAAGGGTATTCGCTTGCTGTTTATGCTGGTGCTGTGGACGGTGTCAGTCAACTATCTCGCGGGTAGTTTCTACAACGATCGGCGTGATCGCAGTGTTTTGTTTTGGCGTTCTATGCCGGTGAGTGATCTAACAGAAGTATTGGTCAAAGCAGTAACGATCGTCTTGGTGGTGCCGATTGTTTACTTGATAGTTGTGTTATTCGTACAGTTTTCGGTTCTAGCATCAGGTCTCTTATTTTCTGCCATGTCGGTTGAGTTGGCGGTACCAACAATAATCACTTGGGACGCCCTGACAGGGGTGTTGGTCGATACTTTGCTCATGTGGCCATTGATCGTTGTTATTGCTGCACCGTTGTATGGTTTCGGCTTGTTTACTTCAGCTTGGTCAAAACGCTCACCCTCGCTGTCGTTTTTGGGCGTACCGATTGCTCTCATTGTTGCAGAGCGATTGATTTTTAGAACCTCCTGGGTGTTTGAGCGCATCGCCATTTCCATGCCTGCAAGTATCGAGTGGCGCGAGCTGAGCACTCAGTTCTTGCTCTCATGGCCCGAGCAGTTGTTGGGCGTAGGTGTTGCGGGTCTACTCTTCTATGCCACGGCGCGCGTCAGGCAGTATCGATTAGATTTGAGCTAACTATTGATATTGCGAATACTAAAAATCAAAACTATTGATTTTATTTATACCCCTCGTCCTCATAGCATATCGCCTGACACGTGATACGTCAGGTCATTCACTTTTTGCGGACAACAGGGACATGTTATGAGCCAATATACAACTACCGTTCAGTCTTTTTCACAACTTATTGGTCAGCAGGGTGGGGCGTGGAACGCCATTAGCCCAGAATACGCTGCGCGAATGGCAGTGCAGAATCGTTTCCAATCGGGTCTCGATATCGCACGTTATACCGCAGATGTCATGCGCGCCGATATGGCTGCATACGATGCAGATAATTCTCAGTACACACAATCACTCGGCTGTTGGCATGGCTTCGTAGGACAGCAAAAACTACTCGCAATCAAAAAGCACCATGGAACAACCAGCAAGCGGTATTTGTACCTTTCTGGCTGGATGATCGCGGCTCTGCGCTCTGAGTTCGGTCCGCTACCTGACCAGTCCATGCATGAAAAAACGTCGGTACCAGCGCTGATTGAAGAGCTGTATACATTTTTGCGTCAAGCCGATGCCAGAGAGCTGGGTCACCTGTGTCATGATCTTGACGCCGCTCGGGCAGCCGGAGATGCGGCGCGTGAGAAAGCCGTCCTGAACGCGATTGATAATTACGAAACACATGTCGTACCCATTGTTGCTGATATCGATGCCGGGTTTGGCAACGAAGAGGCGACTTACTTGCTCGCTAAAAAAATGATCGAAGCGGGCGCTTGTGCGATTCAGATAGAAAATCAAGTGTCTGATGCCAAGCAGTGTGGACATCAAGACGGTAAAGTGACGGTGCCTCACGAAGACTTTTTGGCGAAAATAAATGCGGTACGTTACGCCTTCTTAGAGCTAGGTGTCCCCAATGGCGTTATTGTCGCACGTACCGATTCGCTAGGTGCTGGTTTGACTCAAAAAATCCCAGTGTCCAGAGAGCAGGGCGATCTTGCTTCTAAGTACAATGCCTTTTTGGAAGTAGATCCGGTTCAAAGTGTCGATGACGTCAACGAAGGCGACGTCGTTTTGAAGCAAAATGGCCAGCTGGTGCGTCCAGTTCGTTTGCCTAATGGTCTGTATCGTTTTAAAGAAGGCACAGGTGAAGCTCGCTGCGTTCTTGACTGTATTACCAGCTTACAGAATGGTGCGGATTTGCTTTGGATCGAAACTGAAAAACCACACGTCGGCCAGATTGGTGGCATGGTTTCCGAGATCCGCAAGGTTATTCCAGATGCCAAGTTAGTCTATAACAACAGCCCTTCATTCAACTGGACACTCAACTTCCGCCAGCAAGTGTTCGATGCATGGTCAGCTGAAGGACGTGATTTGAGTGCCTATAGCCGCGACGCGTTAATGAGCGTTGATTACGATGAGTCAGAGTTGGCGATCGAGGCAGATCGACGTATTCAGTCGTTCCAAGCTGATGGCGCGCGTGAGGCGGGTATTTTCCACCACTTGATCACTCTGCCGACCTACCACACTGCGGCACTATCCACTGATATCCTGGCCGAGGGTTACTTCGGTGCAGAGGGTATGCTGGCTTACGTTAAAGGTGTTCAGCGACAAGAAATTCGACGTGGCATTGCCTGCGTGAAGCATCAGGACATGGCTGGATCGAATATGGGCGATGATCACAAAGAGTATTTCTCTGGAGAGGCAGCTCTGAAAGCATCAGGTGCCGACAATACGATGAATCAGTTCTCGTAGGTTAGGTTTAAGTGTTGTTAAAGCGCCTCTTTCGAGGCGCTTTTTTTTGCCTGCTGATTACTGCTGGCTGCGTTGCAATGCCTGTTCGATATCCGCCAATATATCGTCTATATGCTCGATGCCGATGCTCAATCGCACCATCGCCTCGCTGACGCCAGCTGACTCCAGCTCTTGTGGGTTGAGCTGACGATGCGTGGTAGTGGCGGGATGGCAGGCCAAAGATTTGGCATCACCGATATTGACCAATCGCAATATAAGCTGGAGCGCATCGATGAAACGAGCCCCCGCTTCTTTGCCGCCTTTGATTCCAAAACTCAATATTCCAGATGCTTTTCCGCCACAGATTCTTTGACAGGTCTCGTAGTATGGTGACTCTGGGAGCGTGGCGTAGTTGACCCATTCAACTGCCGGATGATCACTCAAATAGCGTGCAACGGCCTCGGTATTTTGGCAGTGGCGCTCCATTCTGAGCGACAGAGTTTCTAAACCCTGCATCAGCTGGAACGAGGCTTGTGCAGACAACGCAGCACCCGTATTACGCAGTGGTACGACACGACACCGCCCGATGTACGCCGCCGCCCCCAGCGCTTCTGTGTAGACTACACCGTGATAAGAGGGGTCTGGTTCGTTTAATATGGCAAAGCGATCCCTGTTGGCGACCCAGTCGAACTTTCCCGAGTCGACGATAGCGCCACCGATGGTCGTACCGTGGCCACCGATGTACTTGGTGAGTGAGTGCACGGCGATATCTGCGCCAAAATCGAACACTCGACACAGCGTGGGCGTTGCGACTGTGTTGTCCACGATTAAAGGAACACCGGCGGCGTGTGCGATATCTGCCCAGCGCTGAATATCGACGACATTTCCAGCAGGGTTTCCAATGGATTCACAAAACAGGGCTCGAGTGTTGTGATCGATTGCGGCGGCGACACCATCGAAGTCATCAGCTTTTACGAATCGGGTCTCGATACCTTGCCGCGGGAAGGTGTGTGCGAACAAGTTGTAGGTGCCACCATAGAGTTGTGAGGTGCTAACGATATTGGTACCCACATCGGCGATAACTTCGATGGCATAACGGATGGCCGCCATCCCAGAGGCGACCGCAAGGGCGCCGACGCCACCCTCGAGGGCGGCCAGTCTCGCCTCAAGTACCGCATTGGTCGGGTTCATGATGCGACTGTAGATATTGCCCGGCACTTTTAGATCAAACAGATCCGCACCGTGCTGAGTATCATTAAAAGTATACGATGTTGTTTGATAGATTGGCGTGGTCGCAGCGTTGGTGGCGGGATCGCCATCGTAGCCGACGTGTAGCGCAATAGTTTCAGGTTTCATAGTCACTCGTCTCCTCAATGGTTAGCCGGTAACCTTAGCAGATCTAGTCCGAGGCTCCACTCATTTATTTCACCTATCAAGGTCTGTGCTATGCTTCGCGACTGTCGCTCTAAAAGGTGTTTCACATGGATTGGTTTGGCCCGGATAAACTGGTATTTCGGATTGCTCTTGGGGTGGTGCTAGGCACCTTGATCGGGTCTTTTATGCCTAATTTCGGAGCGGAGCTCGGTGTTTTAGGTCAGCTCTTTGTTGGGTTACTCAAAGCGATCGCACCGATGCTGGTGCTGGTTTTGGTGGCCTCAGCGTTGGCTAACTTGAATACGTCAGCGGGCTCTAATGGCGCCATTGCCGGTACACTCGGTTTGTACTTGATGGGGACCATCGGGGCAGCTTTGGTTGCGCTGTTGATGAGTAGTTTATTTCCGCAGCATCTTGTGCTCCCTGAAGCCGCAGCAGGCGATCCGCCGGGTGCTGTTACCGCAGTCTTGACCGATATTTTGGTGCGATCTGTAGACAATCCCTTACGAGCCTTGATCGAGGCGAATTTCTTGGCCTGCTTAACGTGGGGTGTATTATTTGGATTGAGCTTTCGTCAGGCGCCGGCCGGGTTTCGCCAAGCGCTCACTACCTTAGCGGAGCGTTTGACCGTTGTGGTTCGATGGATTATCCAATTGGCGCCTCTTGGTATCATGGGTTTAGTCAGTCAAACGGTGTCTCAAGTGGGGCTCGAGGCGCTTGGAAATTATGCGTCGATTGCTGCGCTGTTGGTGGTGTCAATGTTGGTGGTTGCCTTGGTGATCAATCCCATCCTGGTGTTTCTTGTCACTCACACCAATCCATATCCGGTGATCTTTAGGTGTTTGAAAGAATCGGGTATCACCGCTTTTTTCACGCGATCGTCAGCAGCCAATATCCCGGTGAATCTTGCACTCGCTGAGAGAATGAAGCTGTCCCCCTCCTTGTATAGCGTGACTATACCTGTTGGGGCAACCATCAACATGGCAGGCGCTGCCATTACCATTACCACACTGACTCTCGCGGCTGTGAGCACTCTGGGTATTGAGATTGGTTTTTGGAGCAGTCTGGTCTTGTGCGTGGTCGCCGCTCTAGCTGCCTGTGGTGCGAGTGGTGTGCCCTCAGGTAGCTTGTTATTGATTCCTTTAGCGTGTGGTTTATTTGGTATCTCGGCGGATGTCGCCATGCAAGTCGTGGCCGTGGGTTTCGTGATTAGTGTGATAAAAGACAGTGCCGAGACGGCACTCAATAGCAGCACTGACGTTGTATTTACCGCTGCAGCAGATCAGCGCTGGGCTTCTGATTCCGATTAGCAATTTCACACACACGCTCGAGTCCTTTCAGAATCCGGGGTGTCGGGCGTTGCAGTAGATCAGGGTCGATAGCGAACAGAGCCTTGTTCTGGACTGCAGTCAGGCTTTGATACTGAGCCCAAGCATCGAGCCAACTGGGTCGAGCCTGATCAATACCGCTCGCAATAATAATGTCGGGATTAGCCCTCAGAACCGCTTCGACGCTCACCGTTGGCGCTGTAGCGACCAAGTTGTGAAATACGTTAGCGAGTCCGCAGTAAGTGAAAATTTCACTGACAAGGTGCTCTCCATTGAGCGTCTGCATGGGTTGGTGCCAGATTTGGTAGAACACGGTTAACCTTGTTTCAGGTAGGTCAGAGGGTGCTGCAGTAATCGCTCCGATGGCGGCATCAAATGCGTCGATCGACGCGACTTGGTTGGGGTCAATGCCACCCATTAGAGCAAAATCTTTTAAGTTGTCGTGTATTTTAGCCAAAGTACTGGGTTCGCTCACATAAACGGGAATCCCCATAGCCTCAAGTTGCTGAGTAAGGGATTGGCTGACACCGCTACCCCAAGTGATCACTAGATCGGGATTAAGCGCCAGTATGGCTTCAAGATTGACATGACTATACCCACCGACGCGGGGGATCGCCAAGGCACCTTCCGGATAGTCGCTGTGCGCTACCGCACCAACAATACGAGCGCCCAAGCCGACAGCAAAAAGATTCTCAACCACGTGTGGTGCGAGCGCGACAATGCGCTGAGCGGGTTGCGCAAGTGAGACCTGACGCTGCTGATCATCGACCACGCCAAGTGCTGAGGCCTGAGCAGAGAGGGCTAACAGGAGCGCCGATAGTCCCATTTTAATCACAGTGGAACAATCCAAGGGATATCACTGGTTGGGTGTGGTATCAAGGCGACCTGCAAGCCAAAAACTTGCTCTAGGAGAGTCTCAGACAAGACTGTTGTGGGAGACCCTTGCGACAGCAGATTGCCGTTCTTAAGAACGACAATACGGTCTGCCAGTTGTGTCAATCGATTCAGGTCGTGTAGTGTCATGATAACGCCAAGCCCTCGTTGGGATAACGCCTTTATGTGATCAAGGATAGGGCCCTGGTAAGCCCAGTCAATGCTGCTTAATGGCTCATCGAGTACCAGTAAACTGCGGTCGAGGCTGTGATCTTGGAAACTGATTTGCGCGAAGCTTCTCGCGAGCTGCACTCGCTGCTGTTCCCCACCTGATAACTGAGTATAAGGACGATCCTGCAGCGATCGAAGCCCACACACCTCCAGCTGCTCATCGATCACCCGAGTCTGGGCTTGCTGAGAACAGGTATGGGGTAACCGCCCCATTGCAACCACCTCGCGCACACTGAAATCGAAGTCGAGTTGCGTAAACTGAGGCAATACCGAGACCCGCTGCGCACGCTCGGCCAAGCGCCAGTCATGTAAAGGCTGGTTTAACAAGCTCAGGGCACCCCTCGTTGGTATTAAGTCTCCTGTGAGTAGCCGTAATAACGTCGTTTTACCCGAGCCATTAGGACCGATAACACCAACGATCTCTGAGGATGAGACGTTCAGTGACACTGAGTGAACAGTATCACCGGTCCCAGGGCCGCCACTCAAATCTCGTGCTTGCAGTAGCTCAGTCATTCCAGCTTCTCCGGCGTCGTAGAAGCGTGATGAAAAAAGGCACACCAATCAATGCCGTGACGATACCTACTGGAAGTTCCGCAGGGGCGATAACGGTGCGAGCGAGAAGATCGGCTGCAATCAGAAAGACGGCGCCAAGCATGGCTGAGCCGGCCACTAAGCCCTGATAATTCGGTCCGATCATCAAGCGAATGAGATGGGGTACAACCAGCCCCACGAACGCGATCGTGCCCGCCATTGCCACGCTTGTACTTACCGCAACGGCCACCACCACAATGAGCACAGTGCGGATGTGTTGAATATTAAAGCCGAGGTAGCGTGCTTGAGAGTCGCCCAAAAGCAGGGCATTCAGCGCATTCGAATAACGCATTACTGCTACGATGAGCGCTATGGCGGTGGGGAGTAAAACCAGAACTCGTGCGGGCGTCGCCGCATCTAGCCCCCCCATACGCCAGAGGGAAATTTGGCGCAGAGCGCTGTTATTAGCAAAGTAGTCAAGCAGGTTACCTAAGCTTCCCGCTAATGCTGTGATGGCGATACCGACCAATAGCATCGTACTGACAGAAAAACCGGATTGTCGCGTCGCTAGGGCGTAAACGAAGAGTGTAGCGGTCAGTCCGCCCACGAAAGCGCCTAGACTGACCAGCGACAAGGACAGAAATTCAACTGTGGCGGGTATAAAAACGATGGCCACACTCGCGCCAAGCGATGCGCCAGCGGTCACACCGATCAGAGACGGATCAGCCAGCGGATTGCGGAATAGCCCCTGCATGGCCGCACCGCTGACACCTAGGACCGCACCCGTTAGACCGCTCAGGAGCAGTCTTGGAAGACGAATATCAAATACGATCGTCGTCGCAAGATCAGCCAAGCCAGCGTCTTCCCTCCAAGGGTTTAACAAAGTAGAGAAGGGCGTTGAGAATGCTCCGATCGATAGTGATAGTAGACTCAGTAGCAGCAGTACAATGCCCAGTAAGATCAACAGGGTGTTGCGACTTAGCATCTCAGAAATCGACACCACGACGCGCAGTTACGCCTGCTGCAAATGCATGTTTGACGTCTTTCACCTCTGAGACAGTATCCATACAATCTTGCAATGCCTTGCCACCGCCTCGACCCGTCACAATCACGCTTTGCTCCACAGGACGCTCAGTAATTGCCTGAAGAATCTCGGCTTCAGGAAGATAATCGAAAGCGATCATGTAGGTGAGCTCATCCAGTACCACCAAATCTACGGAAGGATCCTGAAGCAGGTCTTTGGCGACAGCCCAGGTACGCTCGGCTGCGG
>CBFHJC010000022.1:0-19244 GCA_965656045.1 Aequoribacter sp. | reverse complement strand
TGCTCTCCGTCGTGGCCGAGAGAACCGGAGGCCTAGATCAAGTTTTAAGCGAGCTTCAGTCTATCATCGACCTGTCCGACGATGATATCCAGGCATTTCAGCAACGCCGCCCGTCTACACGTCCCTATGCGCCGGTGCCGCTCAAGTTCAGGTTGACCGAGCGGGAACGCGCCCTGATTGCGGTGGATCGCTATAAATTGCCAGGCGTAGAAATAGAAGCTCAGCTGGTCAGAGAGTATCCCTATGCTGACTTGTTTGCGCATGCGGTTGGCTATGTCGGGCGAATCAACCAGCGAGAACAAGCCCAGTTACCTGAAGGTTTATACGAGGGCACCTTCCACACGGGCAAGACGGGTATAGAGCAATTCTACGAGACCGCACTCCTAGGTGCACCGGGAGTGCAAACGGTAGAGACCAATGCTCGAGGTCAGATTATGCGAGTGGTGGATCAAGCGCCTTCGGTCCCAGGTGCGGACCTGAGACTCCATCTCGATTTAGACCTGCAGCTCGCGGCGGCACAAGCGCTCGGTGATCAGCGCGGTGCCGTAGTCGCACTCGACACTAGAACTGGCGGGATTTTGGCACTGTACTCAAGTCCAAGCTTTGATCCTAATCAGTTTGTCAATGGAATCAGTGTGCAGCAGTATGCTCAGTGGCGCGATTCTCCCGATATGCCGCTCTTCAATCGAGCGTTGCAAGGTCAGTACCCGCCGGGGTCAACAGTCAAGCCGGCGATCGCTCTGGGGGGACTTCAAATGGGTTTGATCACGCCGGACACGGCCATCCCAGATCCGGGTTGGTACCAGTTACCCGGTGGTGACCGTCGTTATCGAGATTGGGTTTTGCGTTTACGCGGCACGGGGCACGCAGAGACAGTGCAATTGCACATGGCGATAGCCGAGTCGTGCGACGTTTATTTTTATGACCTTGCGCGGGCGATGACCGTGGATCGAATGCACGATTTTCTGAGTCACTTTTACTTGGGTCAGAAAACCTCGCTAGATACCACCGGGGAACGATCAGGCGTGTTGCCTTCGACCCAGTGGAAGCGAGCAAATCGGGGCGCGCCGTGGTTTCCTGGTGAGACCCTGAGTGTTGGCATTGGACAGGGTTATATGCTGGCAACACCGCTGCAACTGGCCTTCATGACTGCTGTTATCGCCGGGCGGGGAGAGGCTTATTTACCCTCATTGGTGGCGGATATTGATGGCGTAGCGAAGGTATCGTCTCGAATAGACTTTCCCGCCATCGCCCCCGAGCATTGGGCAGCGGTGATCGCTGGTATGGAAGCAGTGGTGCATGAGGATTCGGGTACAGCGCGAGCGATGAGCCGTGGGCTCACTTATCGGGTGGCGAGTAAAACTGGGACAGCGCAGGTTATCGGTATTGGCCAAGATGAGGAGTACGACGAAACAACGATCGCTGAGCGCCATCGCAATCACGGTTTGTTCGTTGCTTTTGCGCCGGTAGAGTCGCCATCAATAGCAATCGCCGTGATTGTTGAAAACGGTGGTGGGAGTAGTTCAGCGGTACCTGTTGCACGCAGTGTCTTAGATACATGGTTTTCTGATCCCGCCAATCGAGTTCCGTCGACTCAGGAGGTTGCAGAGCGTGGCTGAGTATTTGCGACGCATGCCCAATGATGGGCAGTCCTTCGCGCAGACCCGCAGTATCTGGGCTGTTGTGAAACTTGACCCATGGCTCCTCCTTCTTCTAATTGCACTGTGTAGCATTGGTTTTGTGACACTTACCAGTGCGGTTGACGGTGATCCGGGTGTGTTGCTGCGCCAATCGATTTATTTGGGCTTAGGTTTTGTCGTTATGGTCGTTGCGGCTCAGATACCGATATACATTTATTCGCGCTGGGCACCGTGGTTTTATCTGATCGGCATTCTGGCGCTATTTTTGGTGTTGATGATGGGGGCAGGTGCCAAGGGCGCCCAGAGATGGATTTCACTCGGCGCTTTTCGGTTTCAACCCTCCGAGATCATGAAACTCGCTGTACCGCTCACGGTTGCTTGGTACTTGGCGAAGCGGACTCTGCCGCCAAGTCCTAAGTACGTCGCTGCGACTCTGATCTTAGTGGCCACGCCTGCCTTTCTGATTTTTATGCAGCCTGATCTGGGTACCGCTATTTTGGTGGCTACGGCGGGCTTATTGGTACTTTTTTTGAGTGGTTTGTCTTGGCGCTACGTGGGTTTCGCACTGATCTTACTGGTGTCTGCTTTATGGCCATTGTGGGCCTATTTTTTGCGGGACTATCAGAAGCAACGGGTGCTTACCCTGTTCAACCCAGAGAGCGACCGCTTGGGTGCGGGTTGGAATATCATTCAGAGCAAGACTGCGATCGGTTCAGGTGGTTGGTCAGGTAAGGGGTATCTCGAGGGCACACAGGCTCTATTGGATTTTTTGCCCGAGAGTCATACCGATTTCATCATCGCAGTGCTGGCCGAAGAGCAGGGCTTTCGTGGTATTCTGGCTTTGATGCTGTTGTATCTTCTGATCTGCCTGAGATGCTTGTGGATTTCTTATAACGCATCGTCGATGTACGGGCGTTTGGTTGGCGCTAGCATTACCATGACCTTTTTTGTCTATATTTTAGTGAATATGGGGATGGTTGCAGGTATTTTACCCGTCGTTGGTGTGCCTTTGCCGCTCGTGAGTCGCGGTGGTACGTCGATTGTCACGCTGCTTGCGGGCTTTGGTATTTTGATGGCGATTAGTCAAGATAAGCGCCCCTTGAATTAGAGAGGAATGATTTATGCGTAGTTTACTCAGTGTCGGTTTCGCGATGGTATTAGGATCGAGCTGGAGTTTTGCGGATTACTCCGACCACCCAGAGTTAGCAGCGCTGAAGCCTGCGCTAATCGAGGCTCAGTACAGCGAGCAGAGTATTAACCAGATTTTTGCCCAAGCCGAAAAGAAACAAGCCATTATCGATGCGATTTCCCGTCCTGCTGAAAAAGTATTGCAATGGCACGACTACCGAAAGATTTTCTTGACCGAGCAAAGAATTAGAGAGGGCGTCGAATTTATGAAAGCACAGGCGCCTGCTTTAGAGCGAGCAGAGCGCGAACTCGGCGTTCCGAGCGAGATCATCGCCGCCATTATCGGCGTTGAAACCTACTACGGTCGTATTGCTGGATCTTATCGGGTGATTGATGCGCTTTCGACCTTAGCTTTTGATTACCCCAAGCGGGCGCCTTTTTTCCAAAAGGAACTGGTTGCCTATCTTACGCTTGCGCGAGAACAGAACATTGATCCACTGCAGCCGGTCGGATCTTATGCGGGTGCTATGGGTTATGGTCAGTTCATGCCGAGCAGCTACCGCGCGTATGCAATCGACTTTGATGGTGATGAGTTCATTGATATTTGGGGTAATCCAGTCGATGCCATTGGCAGCGTGGCAAACTACTTGAAGCGTCACGGTTGGAAACAGGGGCAGCCCATTGCTCAGGCGCTAGAGTCGGATCAATTTATGAGCGCTGATTGGTTGTCCGACGGACTTAAACTGCCCTATACAGTCGCTGAATTGCCGCTGCCCCCAGGTGTCATCCCAGTTGGCTTGCCGAGTAACGCGAGCATCAAGCCTCTGCAGCTTGAAACAATGAATGGCCCTCAGCAGTGGCTGGTGTTCAATAACTTCTACACGATCACTCGCTACAATCACAGTTCAATGTATGCGATGGCGGTAACCGAATTGGCTGAAGCTCTGGCGGCGGGATTGCAGGCACAGTGATCCCATTCAGAGCGCCGTCTCCTTCGGTTCGCGTAGCCGAGCATCTTTGGCTTGGTCGCAGTGTGCTGGTTGTCTTCTTACTTTTGCTCGCCTCGTGTGCCACTGATCGCTATGCGATTCGACAGGATCGAGCCCCGTCAGTAACGATACGCGCTGATCAGGTTCCTGAAGCCGTTGTTCGAGCTGAACCGATTAGGGCTGCCGGTAATAAGAGCCCTTATACCGTCAATGGAAAAACGTTTACGGTGCTTGATACCGCGCAGACCTACCAAGAGGTTGGGCTCGCTTCCTGGTATGGCGTGAAGTTTCACGGGCATCTCACCTCTAATGGTGAGATATTTGATATGTATCAGCCAACGGCAGCCCACCGTACCCTCCCCATTCCTACTTTTGTGCGCGTAACTAACCTACAAAATCAGCGTTCTATGATTGTTCGTGTGAATGATCGAGGCCCTTTTCACAGTGACCGGATTATCGATCTCTCTTACGGTGCGGCCGTCAAACTCGGTTTTGCCGACTTAGGTACTGCGAAAGTGAGAGTCGAGGCTGTAGCGATTGATGGCGTAGATGATTTTCGCGATCGTCCTGAGGGGGTGTATCGCTACCTTCAAGTGGGGGCTTTCTCCCAGAGGCAGGGCGCTGAGGCGAGCGCAGAAAAAGTACAGCGTCTCACACAGTGGCCCGTATTTATCAGTGCGGCGAGCTTGAGTCATGGTCCAGTATATCGTGTTCGTATCGGCCCAATAGACTCTGGCGAAGAGCTGGCGGCGCTTGAGCTTACGCTGATGGAAGCGGGAGTGTCGAGTGTCAGTCGAATCCGATAGCGGAGTAGTGCTTTGATCATGCGCTCCGATCCGTTACCATGCGCAGGTCTCTGCTTAGAAGGAATCTATCTTATGCGGCAACTGTATCTTGCCTGTGTGCTTATGAGCGTGAGCGGCCTTTTGAATGCGGCCATTATACCAGCCCCGCCGGAATCCAATCTCAAAGCCTATTTTGTTATGGACGCGACAACCGGGTTTGTTATTGCCGAGCGCGCCGCCGATGAGGTGTTGCCTCCAGCCAGTCTGACCAAACTCATGACCAGCTACGTACTGGCGTACGAAATCGAAAAAGGCCGTGTGTCGCCCGACGATTTAGTCCGCGTCAGCGAGAATGCATGGGCCCAAAATCCACTGTTTAAAGGCTCGTCACTGATGTGGCTAGAGCCGGGTATGGAAGTCAAAGTCAGCGATATTGAGCGAGGGGTTGTAATATCTTCAGGCAATGACGCTACCGTGGCCATTGCCGAGCATTTGGCGGGCAGCGAGAGTGCGTTTGTTGGCATGATGAATACGCATGCCAATCGCCTTGGCATGAGTGCCTCTTATTTCGAGAATTCACACGGCTTGCCTTCGCCGAATCACGTGTCGACGGCCCGCGATTTAGCGACGCTCGCACGAGCCATCATTACAGACTTCCCGACGCACTATGAGATTTATGCCGAGCGCGAGTTTACCTTCAATAATATTCGTCAGTTCAATCGAAATACCTTGCTTGGCGAGGATCCCTCGGTCGACGGCTTAAAGACCGGTTATACCAGCGAGTCAGGATACAGTCTGGTATCGTCTGCGAAGCGCGGTGAGATGCGACTTATCTCGGTGGCACTGGGTGCCGGTAGCGCCAGGTCTCGGGCTCAAGAGACCAGCGCCTTGCTAAATTATGGGTTTCGTTTTTTCGAGACCGCGGAGTTGCTGGGACCTGGAAGAGAGCTATTAAAGCCTGAAATTTGGATGGGTCAGCAAGACTATGTCGACGTTGGCGTTGTGGAACCAGTGATCTTGACTCTGCCTCGCGGTGAGCGTCGAAATGTAGAGCAGCAGATTCTATTGAATCAACCCTTAATGGCGCCTCTCAAGGCTGGCGATGAAGTGGGTCGATTGGTCTTGCGTTTGGACGATAGCGTGGTTTATGAGGGGCCCGTTCAGGCTCTGCACGATGTTGAATCTGCCGGATTTTTCGCGCGTCTTTGGGATCGTCTCCTGATGTGGATCGATAGCCTGCTGTCACCAACTGCTTAAGGTTTTGCGCTTGTGAATACGCCAGAGCCCCCCAAAATAGAATTTCCCTGTCAGTATCCTATCAAGATTGTAGGGCGTCAGTGTGATCACTTCGATGAAGTCGTACTCGAAATTTTTTCACGGCACGCACCGGATTTTGATGGGCGAATGAGCCAACGCAAAACCAGTCGTGAAGGTACTTTTTGCTCGGTGACGATCACGATCGAGGCGACCGGCGAACAGCAGCTTACGATGATCCACACCGAGCTCATGGCGACCGGTTTTATTAAGATGGTGATTTAGTGGTGCCTGATTTAGCCCGAGCACAGGGCTTGCCTTCGGCACCTATTTTATTGAAGCAATTTGGTCGAGTACCCTACCAGCAGTCGCACGAGGCTATGAAGCTATTCACCGATGCGCGATGTGTTCAGTCGCCAGACGAATTCTGGTTGCTTGAGCATGACCCTGTATTTACTCAAGGGCAAGCCGGTAAGTCAGAGCACATTTTGGCTGCTGGCCAGATTCCTGTGGTGCAGTCGGATCGTGGCGGGCAAGTGACCTATCATGGCCCCGGCCAGCTTGTGATTTATGTGATGGTCGATCTCAGGCGGCGAGGAATTGGCGTGAGACGATTAGTCAGTGCCATTGAAGAGGCGATCATTGCAGTGCTCTATGCTCACTGTGGTATTGCTGCTGTGGCTGATCCCAAAGCGCCAGGCGTCTATGTAGCGGGTCGAAAAATTGCTGCTTTGGGTTTAAGAGTTCGCAAAGGCTTCTCATACCACGGGCTCAGTCTCAATGTGGATTGCGATCTTGGCCCATTTGCGCAGATCAATCCCTGTGGTTATGCGGGACTGGAAGTGACCTCGGTGCACCAAGAATGCGGATTGATCCCCCTGCCGGATCAGGCTTTTTTGGGCGTGGCGATTATGAAGGCCCTGGCCGATGGTCTTGGTGGATGCGAAGGCTTAGCGACGGGCCCAGAAAAAGCGTCGTGATAGACAAGTAAACTAGCAAGTTTGAATAAGGGCTTTATCGGTATGGCTGATAGCAGTTTAATTAATGAAATCAAAAAGAGACGCACGTTTGCTATCATCTCGCACCCTGATGCGGGTAAGACGACCATAACTGAAAAGCTTCTGCTCTGGGGGAGCGCTATTCAGGTCGCCGGGTCGGTGAAGGGAAAACGCGGACCTCATGCGACCTCTGACTGGATGACGATGGAGCAAGAGAGAGGTATTTCAGTGACCTCTTCTGTGATGCAGTTCCCCTATCATGATCGAATGGTGAACTTACTCGATACGCCCGGGCACGAGGATTTTTCCGAAGATACCTATCGCACGCTCACCGCAGTGGATTCGGCCTTGATGGTGATTGATGGCGCGAAGGGTGTCGAAGATCGCACCGTTAAACTCATGAATGTCTGCCGTCTCCGCGATACCCCAATTTTCAGTTTCGTGAATAAAATGGATCGCGATATTCGTGACCCCATTGAGTTACTCGACGAGATTGAATCGGTGCTTGCCATTAAAGGAGCCCCAATTAATTGGCCGATTGATATGGGTTCGCATTTTAAAGGGGTGTACAACCTGTACACCGATACCATTCATTGTTTTGAGCCCGGTCACGGCAGTGTACTTCATCCTGATACTCGAATAGATGGGCTGGATTCACCAGATGCTCGCGCCTTACTGGGTGACACTTATGATGATTTTATCGACACCATTGACTTGGTAAGAGGCGCAAGTCATCAATTTGATTTAGAGGAATTTTTAGCGGGCCGTTTAAGCCCCGTCTATTTTGGCACTGCGCTCTCGAATTTTGGGGTCCGAGAAATGCTCGATGATTTTGTGCAGTGGGCGCCGAATCCGCAGTCTCGGCCCACTAATTTACGCGAGGTGGCCCCTAGCGAACCGGCATTCTCGGGATTCGTATTCAAGATTCAAGCGAACATGGATCCAAAGCACCGAGACCGCATTGCATTCCTACGGATCTGCTCTGGTGGCTATAGCAAAGGTATGAAAATGCATCATGTGCGTCTCGGCAAAGAACTCAGAATCGCTGATGCCGTGAGTTTTAAAGCGGGTGATCGGGTTTTGGTCGACAGCGCTTGTGCAGGAGATATTATCGGATTACATAATCACGGCACGATTCAATTGGGCGACACCTTCACTGCCGGAGAGTCAATGCAGTTTACGGGGATTCCTCATTTTGCCCCAGAATTGTTTCGCAAAATTAGGTTAAAAGATCCCATGAAAGCCAAGCAGCTTCAGAAAGGACTGCAGCAACTTTCGGAAGAGGGATCGACCCAGGTGTTCTCTCCTTTGCGATCTTCAGATCTCATTGTCGGTGCGGTCGGTCAGCTTCAATTTGATGTGGTCGCATATCGACTGCAAGACGAGTATAAAGTCGAAGCCATGTATGAGCCGGTGAATGTGTATACCGCGCGGTGGGTTGATTCTGAAGACCCGCGCAAGCTTGAAGAGTTCCGCAATAAAGCGCAAGAGCACCTATCGGTCGATGGGGGTGGCCACCTCACTTACTTGGCGCCAACACGAGTTAACCTGGCGCTGATGCAGGAGCGTTATCCCGAGATTAGGTTCCGCGCAACGCGCGAGCACTAGGGTAGCTTGCTAGCGCTCGAGCTCTGCTTCGATATCGGCTTGTATGGCTTGGGGCTTGGTGAATGGGGCGTAGCGAGCGATCACTTCGCCCGTTCTGCCAATGAGAAACTTGGTGAAGTTCCACTTGATTCGCTCGGTACCAAGGGCGCCTTTGGCCTGTTTTTTAAGGTACTGGAAAAGCGGGTCTGCGGCGTTCCCATTCACATCAATTTTGCTGTGCATCGGGAAGCTCACGCCGTAATTTTTGACGCAGAAATTCAGGATGTCGGTATTGCTACCTGGATCTTGTCCGCCGAACTGGTTGCAGGGGAACCCCAGCACAACTAATCCTCTTGCCTGATAGGCCGAGTGCAACGCTTCTAACCCTTCAAGCTGTGGCGTGAAGCCGCACTGGCTCGCGGTGTTCGTGATTAAAAGCACTTTGCCGCGGTAGTCCTCGAGCTTAACCGTATCGCCACGAATGTTCTGAACTTCGAAATCATAAATACTCATAAATATCCTTATTTACAGAGCCCCAACGGGCAGAGCCCGAGACTGTTCCAGAATCAGTTGAAGTCGTCGGCGCTGCTGCTGGAGGTTCGACTCTAGGGCCTTCAGTTGATCAGTGATATGGGTATCTTCCCATTTCTTCAACAAGCGAGCACGGTGTTCGAGCCAAGCACCGTCGAGTGCGTCACGATGCTTTTCATATCGTTTGGTTTGCAGATCACGCCATTGCGTAATTGATTCTAAAAAGGTTTGGTACTCCCGCTCCAGTAATTGTCGCAACGGACAGTTGTCGTCGGGTTTGATCTGCTGTCGCGCACGTTCAAAGGCCGTATCCATGATGGCCCGTTGCACTTTGAATTCATCGATCCGCTTTAATTGTGAGGCGAGCTTGACTTTACTGAGTGCAAAAATCATCCATTTTGTCGGATCCCACTGCCACCAGCGAATGCCATTGCGGTAATCGGTTTGGAACAGATGATGGTAGTTGTGATAGCCCTCGCCATAGGTTAGAAATGCCAGTAGATCATTGTCGCGGGCACTATTGGCGTCGGTGTAGGGGCGTCTTCCCCAGAAGTGGGCGAGTGAATTGATAAAGAAAGTGACATTGTGGTTAACCACAAGTCTGAGCAGGCCTACCAAAATCAGAGTACCCCAGATATCTCCTAAGGCCCAGCCAATCAGCGCGACCACACCAACGTTCATTGCCACAGTGATCGCGATATAGTGACGGTGCTGCCATTGCAATATGGGGTCGTTGAGGAGGTCTTTGATGTTCGAGAAATCTTCAGTATTGGTGCGGTATTCCCGCAGCATCCAGCCAACATGACTGAACCATAAGCCACGTCCTGCCGAATAGGGGTCGAGCTCGTTATCGTCGACATGGCGGTGGTGGCGTCGGTGGTCAGAGGCCCAAACAAAGACACTATTCTGCAGAGCGCCCGCGCCCCAAAGTGCGAACCAGAGTCGGACTGCGGGGTGCGCCTGGTAAGCATTGTGCGCCCAAAGCCGGTGGTAGCCCCCAGTAATCGATAGGCCATTAAGATAGAGAAAAATCACAGCGATGATCCATTGAGTCGCCGTGAATCCGTAATACCAACCCCATAACGGAGTGATTGTTATGGCCAAAATAGGGAGGCCTACAAATAAAAAGAACATAAGTGGTCGCGCGGGGGCTTGGTCTTTATCGATCACAATGATTCGCCTTCATGAGAGTTGAGCAGAGTGTAACAGTTGAATCGTAAGCAGTTTGGGTCATATCAAAGCCTGCATTGAAGCTGCTGTTATCATACCTAAGGTGCGGTCAAACACCAGTGTAATGTAATAGGGTTCGCCTTGCGTTTTTGTGTGACTCTTGTCGCATCTAAACTTCGACTCTAGGCCTGTACGAGCCCCTGTGTTGACAGCAGAGTTGATGGTAGTGACGTGCTTGTGAGCCATCTAGTTTAGGCCATGTAAATTGACAAAGGATCCTTGCCCTTGGCCTCGGCAACACACGACAACGACGCTATGAACAAACTAAACAAATCGGCCTGTGAGTTAATATCGAGCTTACGGTATAGGTTCTTGCGGTGGCGTCGATAGGTTTCCAGTGCGATTGACAATTTCTCGGCACCAACGTTCGCGCTATACCCTTTGAGCATGAGTTCGACCACATTCTGCTCTCGAGGCGACAGGAGTGAGGTGCCAAATGTGCGAAATGCGCTGTCGATCTGGTAGTCAATCCCAGGCTGAATTAGGTAGTCGATGGCGAATTGCTGGTTCCGAGAGTGCGCTTTCACCAGCGCTGATATTGTTGGCGCTAGTGAATATAGCTGCTGATATTCTGGATCCGAAAACTCCCCTTGGTGTGGTAATCGCATAACGCTGACGTTGATAACACTCCCGTCATCAAGTTTCGAGAGGAATACCAACTGATCTACACACCCGGTTGCGGCATAGTAGTTTTTGTAATAATGACTCTCGGTCAAATTGGCGGCGACGCGACCTAGCCGGTAGATAGGGGCCTTGGGTCGATTCATCGAGACTCGATAAAACGGATCTTCACGGTAAGGGCCCTCTAAATATTCATCGATCTGGCGAGTTACCTGCTGTTTCGGAATGCTGTGGGACAGGACCTGTGGCGGCAGATCCCGGTGATAGAGCCAGACTTGAGGGTAGCTGATCGGGCATAAAGTTTTTATAGCCTGAGTGAGAGCTGGAAAGAAATCTGGGTGTCCGAGTAACTCAATGGCGCCAGCAAAAGCCGCACTCCAGCGAGTCACTGTAGTTAGCTCTATCAATAAACCGTCTCGCTAAAATGCTAATCATGAGAGCTTAAGTTTATCGCGCAAAAAGTCAATCACGTTGTGCAGGGGAATGTTGTGCGCATCTGCTTCACTGCGTTGCTTGTATTCGACCTGGCCTTCGTTGAGCGAGCGATCCCCAATCACGATACGGTGGGGTATCCCAATGAGTTCCATATCGGCGAATTTAATGCCAGGCCGCTCATTTCTGTCATCGAGCAAAACCTCGATCCCCAGGGATTGCAATTGCTCGTACAATTGAACAGCCGCAGCGGCAACCGCCTCAGATTTATTCATGTTGAGTGGAACGATCGCAACTCGAAAAGGCGCCATGGACTCGGGCCAACAGATACCATTCTCATCGTGGTTCTGTTCGATGGCAGCCGCAACAATACGGGAAATACCGATCCCATAGCAGCCCATAGACAGCGTCTGAGATTTGCCGTTATCGTCGAGTACCTGCGCATTCAGCGCCGCCGAGTATTTCTGGCCAAGTTGAAAGATGTGGCCCACTTCGATACCGCGCTTGATCTCGATCGTACCGAGACCATCGGGACTCGGGTCACCCTCACAGACCTCGCGAAGGTCGGCTACCTGGGTGATGTGGGCGTCACGCTCCCAGTTGGCACCGGTATAATGCCAGTCGTCGCGATTGGCACCGCAGGCAAAATCGGCGAGTACGGCGGCTGATCGATCTACGATGACGGGTAGCTTGAGTCCTACCGGGCCAATTGAACCAAAGCCTGCGCCGCAGGCGGAGCGAGCCTCGGCGGGTTCCGCCATGCGGAGCGGTTGTGCTACCGCGTCGAGTTTCTCTGCTTTGATGGTATTGAGTCGATGGTCTCCTCGGAGCACCAAGGCGACCCAAGTATCGGGTTCTGAGCCAGCCACAATCAGAGTTTTGACCGAAGATTGGGCCGCAATCTGGTGGTTCTGTTCGAGTTCCTCGATGGTTTTAATGCCCGGTGTAGAGAGTTCGGTCAGCGATTGCTCGGGCTTTGGTCGGTTGTGAGTTGGTGCGAGGGCCTCTGCGAGCTCGGTATTCGCCGCGTAATCGCTTTGATTGCTGAAGGCTATGGCGTCCTCACCCGAGTCGGCTAGCACATGAAATTCGTGGGAGTGGCTCCCACCAATGCTGCCAGTATCAGCTTCTACGGGTCGGTATACCAAACCGAGGCGGTCAAAGATCGAGCAATAGGCTCGATGCATCGTCCAGTAGGTTTCCTCTAAAGACGATTGATCGATGTGAAAGGAGTAGGCGTCTTTCATAGTGAACTCTCGAGCTCGCATGACACCAAATCGTGGTCTTATTTCATCTCTGAACTTGGTTTGGATCTGATAAAAATTTAAAGGTAACTGCTTGTAGCTCGAGAGTGTTTGTCGAGCAATATCGGTGATGACCTCTTCATGGGTTGGACCAAGGCAAAATTCTCGGTCGTGACGATCGGTCAGACGGAGTAGTTCAGGCCCATATTGCGCCCAGCGACCGGATTCTTGCCACAACTCCCCCGGCTGTACGACTGGCATGAGCAGTTCTATAGCACCGGCGGCATCCATTTCTTCCCGCACGATACGCTCTACTTTACGCAGGACCCTGAGACCCATTGGCATCCAGGTATACAAACCCGAAGCCAGTTTTTTAATTAAACCCGCGCGAAGCATAAGCCGATGGCTGATGATCTCGGCGTCGGCAGGTGTCTCTTTAAGGGTAGATATCAGGGTTTGACTGGTGCGCATAGAGCTCTCTTAATGACCACATAACGGTTTCGAAAGTTTAAGCGTTGAGACCTCTCGGGTACAGTGTAATCTCTTGCTGTTACAGGATTAATGCTGACTTAATCAGCGCGGTCGCTTGGACTTGTCGGCGCTGTGGGTTAGAATTCTGCGCCCGATTTTATTTGTTCTAACCGTGGTTTTCTTGAGGATTATCGATGCCCATTTATGAGTATGAGTGTACGGCTTGTGCATCAACGCACGAGATTCTTCAGAAGCTCAGTGATGCTCCTGTCGCTGAGTGTCCTCAGTGTCATCAAAATGCACTGGTTAAAAAAGTATCGGCTGCTGCGTTTCGGCTGAAAGGTGGTGGGTGGTACGAAACTGATTTTAAAAAGACGGGGCAAAAGAATCTAGCGCAGAGTGGGTCGAGTGAAACATCTTCAGCGACCCCCCCAAGTTCAGCAGCGTCGGAATAAATTCGTCGTTCTATTCATTAGCGGCGAGGCGTCGCTTTAACAATTAGGCTTAGTTTTATGCGTACTCATTTGGGCGGCACCCTTGGCAGCGAGAATATCGATCAGACGGTAACACTGTGTGGGTGGGTGGATCGGCGCCGTGATCACGGTGGCGTGATCTTTCTTGACGTCCGCGATCGTGCAGGGATTGTGCAGGTGGTATTTGATCCAGATACAGCCGACGCTTTCGCACTGGCAGATCGTGTGCGCGGCGAATATGTCCTTCAGATTACGGGCCGAGTGCGAGCGCGCGATGCGGCAACGGTTAACCCGAGTATGGCGACTGGGCAAATCGAGGTGCTGGGGAAGGCATTGGTCATCCTCAACCAAGCCGAAACGCCGCCTTTTCAGCTTGATGAGCACACTGCGGTATCCGAAGAAGTACGATTGCGTTTCCGGTATATGGACTTACGCCGCTCGGAAATGCAGCAACGACTCATTTTAAGATCAAAAATTACCAGTGCGGTGCGTGCATCGCTCGAGTCGCAGGGTTTTTTAGATATTGAAACTCCGATTCTGACTCGTGCGACACCAGAGGGAGCCCGCGACTATTTAGTGCCGAGCCGAACGCATCCTGGTCAGTTTTTTGCGTTGCCGCAGTCACCACAACTTTTTAAGCAATTGTTAATGGTGTCGGGCTTTGATCGATACTACCAAATCGCCAAATGCTTTCGGGACGAAGATTTACGAGCTGATCGTCAGCCCGAGTTTACTCAAATCGACATCGAGGCATCTTTCGTTGACGAGAGCGATATCATGGCTATCACCGAAGCCATGATCCGGGAGCTATTCCGCTCAGTCTTGCAGGTTGAGTTGGGCGAGTTTCCACGCATGACCTACGCGGAAGCAATGGAGCGCTATGGCTCCGATAAACCAGATCTGCGAATCAGCTATGAGCTGGTATCGGTCGATGATCTGATGCAGCAGGTAGACTTTAAGGTGTTCAAAGCGCCAGCGGATGATCCCAAGGGTCGTGTGGCTGCTCTTAAAGTGACCGGTGGTGCTCAGCTTAGCCGAAAAATGATTGATGATTACACGGACTACGTAGGTATCTTTGGCGCTAAGGGATTAGCGTGGGTCAAAGTCAACAATCTGGCCGAGGGCGTCGCTGGTTTACAGTCGCCAATCCTTAAGTTTATGCCAGAGGCGATTATTATTGAGCTGATGACACGACTGCAGGCGCAGGATGGTGATATCGTTTTCTTCGGTGCCGGTGATCGGAGTATGGTAGAAGAATCGATGGGAGCCCTGAGAATTAAGGTGGCCCACGATTTGGACGCCGTTGCTCCCACTTGGGCGCCATTGTGGGTGATTGATTTCCCCATGTTCGAGCTCACCAAAGAAGGCGCTTGGACGGCCCTGCATCACCCTTTCACGGCGCCATCATGCGATGCCGAAACATTAAAGAAAGATCCTGGTGCAGCCCTGAGTAGAGCCTACGATATGGTGCTCAATGGCACCGAATTGGGTGGTGGTAGCATCCGTATTCACGACCGTGACATGCAGCAAACGGTATTCGAGCTTCTCGGAATTTCGGCGGATGAGGCAGAGCAGAAGTTTGGCTTCTTATTGCAGGCCTTGAAGTATGGCGCGCCGCCCCACGGAGGATTGGCATTTGGGCTTGATCGTTTGGTGATGCTTATGACGGGCGCGCAATCGATCCGAGATGTCATTGCGTTCCCGAAGACCCAGAGTGCGGCTTGTGTCATGACTAATGCTCCGGGGGATGTCGACGCGAAGGCTTTACGAGAGCTCGCGATTAAAGTGCGCGATCCAAACCGAAGTGGGGACGCCTAGGTTCTGGGTCACCGGGTGAGATCTCGATCGCATTGCAGGCGCGAGATCAAGCTGTGTTAACGAGTCAGATGTGCTCTAATAGGGGCGATGACTAGAGCGTAATTATGGCGATTATCTTAGGGGTTGACCCCGGATCCCGCAAAACAGGCTTCGGTATTATTGAATTTGATCAAGGGCGATCACGTTACATTAGTAGCGGCGTTATTCGCTTGATCGATAAGCCTATTCCAGATCGGCTACGAGTTATAGCCGAGTCGATCGAAGAGCTGATCCAACTCTATACCCCCTCAGCTCTTGCGATTGAGCAGGTCTTCATGGCGCGCAGTGCGGATGCTGCTCTGAAGCTAGGGCATGCTCGGGGTGCTGCGATTGTCGCCTGTGTCACGCGCGGTATGACAGCCTATGAATATTCGGCCCGTCAAATAAAACAAGCCGTAGTGGGCACTGGAGCGGCCGATAAAAAACAAGTTCAGCATATGGTGACGCGCTTGCTCCAGTTACCTGGGGTCCCGACAGAGGATGCGGCGGATGCGTTGGCGGCAGCGCTTTGTCATGCACACACACAATCCAGTATGATTCATATGGCGGGTGCTACCGCAACTCGGCGACGACGCCTGCGCTAAGGGGATGCAATGATTGGGAGTATTCGAGGCCGCTTAATTCAAAAACAGGCACCTGATATCGTCATAGAGGCGGCTGGTGTAGGCTACGAGATACAGGTGCCAATGACAACGCTGTTCCAGCTTCCAGCGGTGGGCGAAGAGACATTTTTACTGACGCATTTTGTGGTGCGCGATGATGCTCAACTTTTATACGGCTTTATCGATCCCACAGACCGACTCCTATTTCGCCAACTGATTAAAGTCAGTGGGGTGGGTCCAAAATTAGCCCTGGCGATTTTGTCGGGTATGGACGCGGTCGCTTTCGCACGTTGCATCGAGCGCAACGACTTAGCCACTCTTGTGGCTCTGCCTGGGGTGGGTAAAAAGACAGCCGAGCGCCTCATTGTTGAGATGCGAGATCGTCTCGGCGATTGGCTTGCCACCTTGGCGCCATCGGCAGGGAATGCCGCGGCTCGGGGCTTAGTAGCACGTCCAGAAGATCCGGCTGCCGATGCCGAGAGCGCATTGGTATCACTCGGTTATAAGCCGCAGGAAGCAGCGCGGATGATACAAAGTGTGCGAACCGACGATGAACAAGACAGCGAAACACTGATTAGACTCGCATTACGCGCCTCTGTTAGTCAGTAAACGAAAGGTATTCGACCGTGATTGAGACCGATAGATTGATCGCAGCAGTGCCGGAGGGTCGCGGGGAAGAGGCGCTAGACCGCGCCATTCGACCCAAGACTTTGGTGGATTATATTGGTCAAACAGCGGTCAAAGAGCAGATGACGATTTTTCTGCAGGCGGCGAAAGGGCGCTGTGAACCACTTGATCACACTCTCATTTTTGGGCCGCCCGGTCTTGGTAAAACCACCCTTGCCTCTATTATCGCGCACGAGATGGGAGTGTCTCTCAAGACCACCTCGGGTCCTGTGCTCGATAAGGCAGGTGATATTGCGGCGCTTATGACCAATTTAGAGCCCGGCGATGTCTTATTCATCGATGAAATTCATCGTTTGAGTCCCTTCGTGGAAGAGGTGCTGTATCCGGCGATGGAGGATTATCAACTCGACATCATGATTGGAGAGGGGCCCGCTGCCCGCTCTATAAAATTAGATTTACCTCCCTTTACTTTGGTCGGAGCGACCACCCGAGCCGGTTTGTTGACCTCTCCTCTGCGCGATCGATTCGGAATCGTTCAGCGACTTGAGTTTTATGATGTCGATGATCTGGCGACGATTGTGACTCGATCGGCCAATATTTTGGGCGTTCACATTGATCCCGCTGGCGCAGTAGAAATCGCGAGGCGCTCCCGAGGTACGCCTCGAATCGCTAACCGATTGTTACGTCGTGTCCGTGATTTCGCTGAGGTAAAAGGCGATGGCCTGATTACTCAAGCAATTGCAGACCGCGCCCTCGATATGCTCAATGTAGATGTACAGGGATTTGATCATCTAGATCGTCGGCTGCTTCTGGCCCTGATAGAAAAATTTGATGGCGGTCCGGTGGGTGTAGAGAGCTTGGCGGCTGCGATTTCAGAGGAGCGCGGCACGATAGAAGACGTCATTGAACCTTACTTAATACAGCAGGGATACATGATGCGGACCCCTAGAGGGCGCATGGTAACGCGCACGGCTTATCTTCATTTTGGCTTAGATGTTAAGGATCGCGTCGATACGCGTACGCCACAAACAGAGCTTCCGATTGATACCGATGAGCCACTATGACAAAGGCGTTTTCCATTCCACTCCGAGTTTATATCGAGGATACTGACGCGGGTGGTATTGTTTTTTACGTGAATTATCTTAAGTTTATGGAGCGGGCGAGAACGGAAGGCATGCGATTTTTGGGCTTTGGTAAAGACCATACTCTAAATCACAGCTCGATGTTTGTCGTGCGTTCTGCACAGATCAGTTATCTTCGCAGTGCTGAGTTAGACGATGAATTGAGAGTCTCTTTCGAGCCTACCGAGGTCCGAGGTGCGGCTTTTACTGTGCGGCAGAGGGTGTATCGAGATGATGACCTATTAGCTGACGCCGTCATCGAGTGTGTCTGTGTGTCGCGTGAACGTCAAAAGCCGGTGCGATTAGCATCAGGAATACGCGATGGTTTAATGGCTTTAATGCAGGGAGTGTAGGTTTTGGAAGAGCAGCTTAGCTTATTAGATCTCGTTGTCGAGGCCAGTTTTACAGTCCAGGCCGTGATGGCCGTGTTAGTGCTAGCCTCAGTTGTCTCGTGGTTTGTGATGGTAAAAAGAGCCCTTTATTTTCAAAGGGCAAAAGCGGCGATGCTCGAGTTTGAAGACAGTTTTTGGTCGGGCACTGATTTATCGAGTCTGTATAAAGCAGGCACCGAACGAAGCGCTAACGGTGAAACAGTGCAAGGTTTAGAGAGCCTTTTTAGGGCTGGGTTTAAAGAGTTTTCCCGGCTCGCACAGCAGGCTGACGTCGATGCTGATGCTGTGTTGGAAGGGGCGCGGCGGTCGATGCGGGTTGCATTGCTCCGTGAAGAGGAGCAACTTGAACAGAATCTGTCTTTTTTAGCCTCAGTGGGTTCCACTAGTCCCTATATTGGTTTGTTTGGCACGGTCTGGGGCATCATGCACTCTTTTCGAGGGCTCGCCAGTAGCTCACAGGCGACTCTTGCCACGGTAGCTCCCGGTATCTCCGAGGCTCTGGTGGCAACAGCGATGGGTCTATTTGCCGCGATCCCAGCAGTGCTTGCTTACAACCGATATACCGCGAAAGTCGATATGTTCACTAATCGTTATGATACCTTTGTAGACGAATTCTCTGGCTTGCTCTATCGGCAGGCGTTTGCGCTGCGTCAGCGCAATCAGGAGCCGTGATAGATGTCACGGCGTAAACGTCTGCGACCCGTAGCAGAGATCAATGTGGTCCCTTATATCGATGTGATGTTGGTGCTACTCATCATCTTTATGGTGACGGCGCCGCTGTTAATGCAAGGGGTGGAAGTTGAGTTGCCAAAAGCTGAGGCCCAAGCCGTTGAAAGTGACGATAGCGACCCCCTAATTGCCTCGATAAAAGCCAATGGTGAGCTATTTTTGAATGTAGGTGGTGATGAATCGGCGGCGATTTCGCCGGAAGTACTCCAGCGTCGCGTGGGCGCCGTACTTAGAGCAAACCCCAATAAGCCGGTCCTAGTTTGGGGCGATCAAGCGGTGGCTTACGGTGACGTTGTCGCCTTGATGGTGATGTTGCAAGCAGCTGGCGCTAGCAACGTTGGTTTAGTCACGGAGTCGCCTGAGTGATGAGGTGGTGGTACGCCCTGCTAGACGCTTTCGTACCCATCGTTGTCACTGGCGTCATCCATGGCATGATGTTACTGATGCTGTTGATCAATTGGAGTTCAGTGATTCCTGAATATTATGATGTGGTCAGGCCGACCCAAGTGATCAGTGCGAAACTGGTCAGTATT
>CBFHJC010000021.1:0-19271 GCA_965656045.1 Aequoribacter sp. | reverse complement strand
CCTTCGAAACGCTAACAGCAGCTGCCGATATACGACCTTGTTGAAAAGGCTAGTCGACATCGGGACGCCCTCCTTCACCACGAAGTGAGACCACCCTCGCAGGTGTGGTGAGTTCAAGTGCTTGGTGAGACGTGTAGATAACAGCACCACCTCGGGCAATATGGTGGTCGATTTGTCGCTCAATCAGCTGCACACCGGCTGTATCGATTGCGGTCAGAGGTTCATCCAGAAGCCAAAGTTTGGCTTTCGTGCAGAGCAGCCGAGCCAGCGCGATGCGCCGACACTGACCGGCCGAGAGTCGATAGGCGAGCTCGTTTACAAAAGGACTCAAACCCACATAATCCAATGCTTCTAGCCAATCTGTCGGGTCCTCTGACAGCGAGCCACCCAACTGTAAGCGCACGTTCTCAAGCACCGTCAGATCCGCTTTAACGCCAGCCTTGTGACCCAAGTAAAGCAGCGAGTCAGTTCGAGTCAGGTCTCCTTCAAAGCTTTGCGGCGCAAGCCCCGACATGCAGCGCAACAAACTGGTCTTACCTGATCCGTTCTCACCCTTTATCTGCCACACCTCCCCTTCTGATACCTCCCAGGCCAGAGAGGTTAGCAGATAACGCTCTCCTCTGAAGACGTTGAGGTCTCGGCATTGAAAGAGCATTGCCTTGGCCACTTAAAGATTGACCATTCGGATATCAGGTAGCGACTTGGGCGTGTTTGAACCTCTTAAGTCTGCAAACGGAAAGAGATCACGATCGGCCAGCTGCGAGGGGCTGATATTACCAATCGATTTGAAAATGGTTTCGATCCTGCCGGGGTGTTGTTTCTCCCACTCTACCAGCATCTGTTTGATCTGCACCCGCTGCAGCCCCTCTTGGGAACCACAGAGATTGCAAGGGATGATCGGGAAACCCTGTTGATCCGCAAAGGCCTGAATGTCGGTTTCTTTACAGTAAGCCAGCGGGCGAATGACAACATTCTTGCCGTCATCACTGAGCAGCTTAGGTGGCATTGCCTTCAGACTGCCCTGAAAAAACATATTCAGAAACAGGGTCTCTACAATATCATCTCGATGATGCCCTAGCGCTATTTTCTGCGCGCCAATCTCTTCCGCAAAGCCATACAACGTGCCGCGCCGAAGTCGCGAACACAAACCACAGGTGGTCTTGCCATCGGGGATGACACGCTTCACAACACTGTAGGTGTCGCGCTCTAAGATGTAGTACTCGATACCGAGACGATCCAAGTAGTCCGGCAAGACGTGTTCTGGAAAACCGGGTTGTTTTTGATCCATGTTAACCGCGACGAGCTCAAACGAGATGGGAGCGCTTCGCTGCAGACTCATCAAAATTTCGAGCATCGTGTACGAATCTTTGCCGCCTGACAAACAGACCATCACGCGATCGCCCTGCTCGATCATATTGAAGTCAACAATCGCTTCGCCAACTTGTCTACGGAGGCGCTTTTGCAGCTTGTTAAAATCGTATTGTGCTCGATTTGCGTTCGCACCCATCCGTTAATCAGCCCGCTTCTGTCAGAACGCCGGCATTTTACGCCCCCGTGACGCCGTAGGTCTAGCCATATTGTCACCGCCTACCTTGTAATTTCGGCACCGAAACCCGACAATACCGCCACTTTAATCGCTTCAATATGACAAGGAATCACTATGAAACAAGCTGTGCGCATTACAGTCACTGGCGCTGCCGGTCAAATCGGTTACGCCCTCCTTTTCAGAATTGCCTCAGGCGCTATGCTTGGCGACGATCAACCGGTAATTCTCCATTTGCTAGACATCACACCGGCACTAGACGCTCTGGACGGCGTCAAAATGGAATTAGAGGACTGCGCATTTCCATTGCTTGCCGGCGTAGTATGTACCGATGACCCAACAGTGGGATTCAAGGATGCCGACTACGCCATTCTGGTCGGCGCGCGGCCACGTGGCCCCGGTATGGAGCGAAAAGATTTATTAGAAGCGAATGCAGCTATTTTTTCGGTTCAAGGGAAAGCCATCAATGATTATGCGAGCGAGAACATCAAGGTACTCGTCGTGGGAAATCCAGCCAATACCAATGCACTGATCACGCAGCGAAATGCCCCACGCATTGATCCCCGCAATTTTACAGCCATGACACGACTCGATCACAATCGCGCCATGACGCAAATCGCACTGAAGACGAATAGCACCGTTAACGATGTTCAGCACATGACGATTTGGGGCAATCATTCTGCCACCCAGTATCCGGATCTTTACAACGCACACGTTGCCGGTCGCAAAGCGATGGAGCTAGTCGACCAAGACTGGTATGAGACAGATTTTATCCCCACTGTGCAGCAGCGTGGCGCAGCGATCATCAAGGCACGAGGGGCATCATCGGCCGCCTCGGCAGCCAATGCCGCCATTGACCATATGCGCTCTTGGGCGTTGGGTACTGAAGGTGATGACTGGGTTTCAATGGGGGTCTATTCTGACGGCTCTTATGGCATCGCAGAAGGGCTGATTTACTCCTTCCCTTGCCGCTGTTGCAACGGTGAATGGGTCATCGTTTCGGACGTTGAAGTCAATGACTTCTCAAGGGCTAAGATGCAAGCCACTGAGCAGGAACTGATCGAAGAGCGTGACGCGGTAGCACACTTGCTCGGATAACATCGAGACCGCGGATCCGCACAATGAAAACCTATCATCACGGCAACCTCCGCGAAGCCTTGATCGACGCCGCCGCTAGCGCGATTGTTGAACAGCCCGCGGAGGCACTGAGCCTGAGAGCTCTGGCACGATCTGCCGGAGTCTCTCAGACCGCGCCCTATCGGCACTTCATTGATCGTAACAGCCTCTTAGCCGCACTCTCTCAACGCGGCTATATTGAACTGCTTGAGCGACTTAGAGCGACCGAGTCAGTGGCGGGCACAGAAGCGAAAATCCGAGCTGCGGCGAGGGCCTACGTTCAATTCGCGGTGACCAATCCGCAGCTGTTTAAACTGATGTTCGGCCCGTTGCTCCAACCCACGGATCAATTTCCTGAACTGCACGCTTTGATCCGAGACTGTAACCAGTGGGTACAGCGGACGCTTGCAGAAGGGATTAATTCAGATCTATCGCGGCGGGAGGAACTACGCTACTTAACCAACACAGCATGGGCTGGCATTCACGGGCTCGCCATCTTAGTGATCGATATGCCTGCGCTATTCGAACGCCATATCGAGCTCGATAAACAAATGGATAGCAGTGTCAGGGCTCTTTTGATGTGCCTCGGGCATTAATCAATCTGCTCGCGAGTACGCCTAACTCCCAACCTCTCGTAGGGCGTGGATCGGAGCCACCACTACGCCTTGACGACAGCTATACCAACCCACCAAAGACAGTCCCGCAGTTGTGCCTACAGTGACCATTAACCACAGCCACACGAGTGGCTCGTAGGGTGACTCGAAAAATGATTGGTGAATACCCCATACCGCAAACTCCGCCGCACACAGCCCTAACAAAGCCGCCAGCAGCCCTAGTACGGCGAACTCTAGTCGGACCGCTCGAGCCAGCTGCGACGACTCAGCCCCCAGTACCTTAAGAACGGCATTTTCGTGACGACGTTGCAGTAAAGTACCCCAAACCCCCATCACAAGAACCAATAGACCAGCACCCACTATGAGTAGTAACACCCCTTCAACAGCGATGGAAACACTCGCAATAATTTGCTTTAGCTGAGCCAGAAGCACATCGATTTCTAGCACTGTTATGGTTGGAAATTCTCGAATCAAGTTATTAAGAACACTCTTGTCTTCAGGACTCAAGTAGAAGCTGGATAAATAACTCGGTACGAGTTCGGGAGCGCTATCGGGCTCGACTAAAACAAAAAAGTTAGGGCGTAAACTTTGCCAATCGACTTCTCGTAAGCTCGTCACTTTTAAATCGATCACCTCGGAGCCAACGCGATACTGCAACCAGTCACCAAGACCGATATTTGACCGCTCCGCATACTCGCGATCGAGCGACACCTCTGCCACATCATCTGCTTGCCACCAGGTGCCTGCGACCAAGGTATTTGTACTCGGAAGCGTATCCACCCAGCTAAAATTAGATTCGCGCTGGCGCTCTGGACCCTCGAGGCCGGCCAAGGGCTGGTCATTAATCGCGACTAAGCGGGCCCGAGACATTGGGAAAAAGTCGCCCACTTGCTCACTGCGCTGGCGGATAAACTGCTCGAACTGATCCACCTCCGCCGCTTGAATATTGAGCACAAAGTGATTGGGCGCACGCTCAGGCAGCTGCGCCTGCCACCGATCAATCAGCGAGGTTCTCACCAAACCAAGAATCACCATCAGCATAATGGCAATCCCAAACATCACCGTATTGAACCCGTTCGTCAGAGAGTGCCGCCGCAAATTCCCCTGAGCGAGACGCCAAACCCCACCCTGTGCTGGCAACTTTGGAATGATGCCGAGAAATACGACACGCGCCGCTATCCAGCCAAGACCCGCGACCAACAAGACCCCCATGAGTAATGAGAGCGTCATCTCAAAACTACGCGTGTACACCACCGTCAAGAAGATCAATCCTGTCAATCCAAACGCAAAGTCTGTGAGTTTCAGCCGACCAAAGAGCGCCAAATCCTGCCGCAATACCCGCATAGGAGGCGCCGATGCAAGACGCCAGACATTCGGCAGCACAAACACCGCTAAACAGACTGCTAGAGTCAACGCCCCAAGAACAAACGGCCGAATGGGGTACGCTACCGCGACTGCACTCTCGACCCAGTCGGATAGCACCCAAACTGCGGCCTGTTCGAGCGCTGCCGCGATAAGGAAACCGACTGCTAGAGCGACGGCTCCGATGATCAAAATCAGCCGAGTATAAACGCCTAACACCGCTGGCCGGGTGGCTCCCAAAGACTTCAAGATAGCCACTTGAGCGAAGTGCCGCTCACCAAAGCGACGCGCAGCCATGATCATAGCAACGCTCGCAAGCAATACGCCGACACTCCCAGCCAGCAGTAAAAACCGTTCAGCGCGATCCAGTGCTTGCGCAATACTGGGTTGCGACTCTGTCACAGAACGCACTCGAACTCTTTCTTGATAGAACCGCTCCAGCGCCTCACGACTGGCGCTCACCGATGCTTCAGACCCAGCGATGAGCAAGCGATAAGCAACCCGGCTTCCCGGGGCAACGACACCAGTGCCGCTGACATCGGCAAACGACATTAAAACCCGTGGCGAGGTGTCAAACATCGAACCACCGGAATCTGGTTCTGAGCGGATGACACCGCTGACCTTAAATTGCTGGTTGCCGAGAGTGATCATCGAACCCAGCTCAGCGTTGAGCAAAGGAAACAAGCGCGGTGCGAGCCACACCTCACCCCGCCCGGGAAGCGCTTGTGTATCAATCGCTGGACCAAAGGGGCGCTCACTGATTTTCAAGGTACCGCGAAGAGGATAGGTAGCACTCACGGCTTTGGCAGACACCAACGCAAACTCTCCTGTCTGCGCTTGCACCATGGTAGGAAAACTCAGAGTTTCAGCGGTCGCGGTGCCCTCCGTGATTAATGGCAGCCATTCATCTGCCCCAAGCACATCTCGGGCGTCGAAGGCGACGTCCGCTGCTAAAAATTGGTTGCTCTCCCCAACCAGCCGCAAACTGAGCCTATCAGTAAACAAACTGATACCGGTGACCATCGCAACAGCCAGTACCAGAGAGGCCATCATGATATGTAACTCCCCTGCCGACCACTCCCTAGCAAACCACCAGCGTGCGGTCATGCGCGCGCCTCAAGCTGGCCCTGCCGAATCGTCACGGCTCTTTGACATCGCGCCGCTAACCTCGGATCGTGGGTAACCAAAACAAGGGTTTTCCCCTGAGTCTGTGTCATATCGAAGAGCAATTCAGTAATCTGTTCGCCGGTTGTCTCATCCAGGTTCCCAGTGGGCTCGTCAGCGAACAAGATGCTGGGATGCGTCACAAACGCACGCGCAATTGCCACTCGCTGCTGCTCTCCACCAGACAGCTGCTTGGGGTAATGTGACAGCCGATGCTCGAGTCCAACCTTGGCCAACTCGGCTCGTGCTCGCTCCTGCGCATTCTGAGCACCTGCAAGCTGCAGCGGCAAGCAGACGTTATCGAGCGTAGTCAGTGACGGTAACAACTGAAAGCTCTGAAAAATAAAGCCTACATACTGCCCTCTCCACTGCGCCCGCTCATCTTCACTGAGCGAATGAATGGCACGTGCGTCGTGCATAATCGTGCCACTACTGGGCAAATCCAGACCCGCGAGAAGCCCCAGCAAGGTTGACTTGCCTGAGCCCGAAGCGCCAACAATCGCGATCGACTCTCCTTGCTTGATTTCTAGATCGATACCTCGCAGTATCGCTATAGTGTCGTCACCGATGGCAACAGACTTCGAGAGATTTTTCGCAATGAGCATAATGAGGTTTCCTTTAATGCGCTTGATACGCTCTTTACTGCTGCTCGGATTGTTCGTACTCGCCGCGAGTCCGCTCACCTTGAGGGCAGAGCAACCCGCGGTCTTGGTCCTGGGGGATAGCATCAGTGCAGCCTATGGTATGGATATCGAACAGGGCTGGGTGCATCTGTGGGCCCGCAGTCAGGCATCAAGGCTAAACGTGATCAACGCGAGTATCAGCGGTGAGACGACCGCAGGAGGCCTCAGTCGCTTAGCGCAGCTGCTTGCGCAACACCAGCCTCGACTGGTTATTATCGAACTCGGTGGCAACGATGGTTTACGCGGCTACCCTTTGCAACAAATCGAACGCAACTTGTCAGCCATGATCGAGCAGTCGCAAGCGCAAGGTGCTGATGTTGTGATGATCCCGATGCAAATCCCGCCAAACTACGGGGCAGCCTACACACAACAGTTTTATCGAATCTATGCGACGGTCAGCGACCGCTACAACGTCACCTTAACGCCATTTTTTCTAGAAGACGTCGCGCTACAAGAGGACTTGATGCAAAGAGATGGCATTCACCCCACCGCTGCAGCGCAACCGATCATGCTCGACGCTATCAGGAGCAGCCTTAATTCAGCCGTCGAGCGCGCCTTAACTGATAACGAGATGATCCACTAATGAGAGATCTCAGCCCTCTCCAAAAACAATTTTACGAGACCATATTTGGAACGGAGACGCGCGCCGGAAAACTGTTCGATTTACTCCTGATCAGCTCGATAGGTCTCAGTGTTGCTGTCGTGCTTGCAGACTCGATTCCAACCTTAAATGAACAGTATGGGCAGCTGTATTGGCAAATTGAATGGGCATTCACGATCCTATTCAGCATCGAATATCTGCTGCGAATCTGGTGCAGTCCCAATCGTAAAGCCTACATCATAAGCGGCTACGGGCTCATTGACTTGCTGTCTATCATTCCGACCTATCTCGCGATTATCGTCCCTGAAGCAGCGCCCCTCTTGATTCTTAGACTATTTCGGATTCTCAGAGTATTCCGGGTGCTCCGCTTACTGGCCTACGTCAAAGAAGCTACCTTATTAGCGACTGTTCTAAGGCGAGCACGACGAAAGATCTTTGTATTTTTAACGCTGATGATCGTCATCACCACTCTCTTCGGAAGCCTGCTGTACGTTATTGAAGGACCCGAAAATGGCTTTACAACCATCCCAACCAGTATCTATTGGGCGATTGTGACAGTGACCACGGTAGGTTACGGTGACATCATCCCGCTCACAGCCCTTGGGCGAGCCATCGCCGCACTGGGCATGCTGACGGGCTATGCCATCATAGCCATACCGACGGGTATCATTACTGCTGAACTCGCCTATGAAATGCAGCGACAACGAGATTTTCGCGCCTGCAACCAGTGTAACCGAGCTGGCCACGAGGCCGACGCACAGTATTGCAAACACTGTGGAAGCGAACTCCCAAACACTTTAAATTGAGTCATGTGTGATTGCCCAATGTAGTTTATAATCGGGTTTGTTTTCTCAGGCGCGAACCCTCCCAAATGTCTAAGCCCACTGAACTTTATCATTATCCAAAATTCTGGGCTGAATGCCTGGGACCGGCGCCATTTCTTCCAACCACGCGAGATGAAATGGATGCGCTTGGCTGGGATAGCTGCGACATCATTATCGTCACCGGCGACGCCTACGTCGATCATCCTAGCTTCGGTATGGCGGTCATCGGACGCGTGCTTGAAGCGCAAGGGTTTCGGGTGGGAATCATTGCTCAGCCAAACTGGCGCGACTGCAGTGACTTTCAGCGATTGGGTGAACCCAATCTGTTTTTCGGTATCGCCGCCGGCAATATGGATTCAATGATCAATCGCTACACCGCAGACAAAAAGCGACGCAACGACGACGCCTACACACCCAATGCGGACCCAAATCAACGCCCTGACCGCGCCGTCATTGTTTACAGCCAGCGTGTCAAAGAAGCTTACAAGCACGTTCCCATCATTATAGGAGGCATTGAAGCCAGCCTGCGTCGAATCGCACACTACGATTACTGGAGCGAAAAAATTCGACGTTCGATACTCCTCGATAGCCAGGCTGACCTATTACTCTACGGTAATGCGGAACGCGCCATCTGCGAAGCAGCCCATCGTTTGAGTCGAGGAGAGGCCATTGAATCGATCACAGATCTGCGTGGTACCGCATTCGTCGTCAAATCACCGTGCGAGGGCTACACCGAACTCGATTCAACCACGATTGACGTGATTGGCCACGTTGCGCCGATGCTCAGTCCCTATGAAATGGTCGAAGATGCTAAATGCGAAACTGGCGGTGCCGATGCGGCAAGTCCTGTTGAGCTCATCGATCCACGCATGATTAACACTCAAACCGTGATTCGGCTGCCCAGCTACGAGTCGGTCGTCCAAGATCCAGCGCTTTACGCTCATGCCTCGAGAATCCTGCACAAAGAAACCAACCCGCACAATGCGAGAGCTCTGGTGCAGAGACACGGTAACCAAGATGTATGGATTGCCCCGCCACCACTGCCACTTGCGACAGAAGAGCTCGATTGGGTGTTCGAATTACCCTATCAACGGGTGCCGCATCCAGCCTATGGTGATGCCAAAATCCCTGCGTTTGAGATGATTCAGCACTCGGTGAATATCATGCGTGGCTGCTTCGGTGGCTGCACATTCTGCTCGATTACAGAGCATGAAGGACGCATCATTCAAAACCGCTCTGAAGAGTCGATACTCCGCGAGATAGAGCGTATTCGCGACACCAGTAAGGCGTTCACCGGTGTGATCTCGGACTTGGGCGGACCTACAGCCAACATGTGGCGGCTCGCCTGTAAAGATGAGAAAACCGAGGCGGCATGCAGAAAACTCAGCTGTGTCTTTCCGGGGATCTGTAAAAATCTCAATACCGATCAAATGCCGTTGGTGCGCCTTTATCGTAAAGCGCGCGCCCTGCCTGGGATCAAAAAGGTGCTTATCGCATCAGGTCTCCGTTACGACCTTGCAGTTGAAAGCCCAGAGTACGTCGAGGAACTGGTGACACACCACGTAGGGGGTTACCTCAAAATTGCGCCGGAACACACCGAGCAGGGTCCTCTCAGCGCCATGATGAAACCCGGTATTGGCAGCTATGATGCGTTTAAGAAGATGTTTGACAAGTACACCAAAGCGGCTGGCAAAGAACAGTACTTGATTCCCTACTTCATTGCCGCCCATCCCGGAACCCGCGATGTGGACATGCTGAACTTGGCGTTATGGCTCAAGCGCAATGGCTTTAGAGCAGACCAAGTTCAAACCTTCTACCCTTCACCCATGGCAACGGCAACCGCGATGTATCACAGCGGCTATAATCCATTGAAGCCGGTACGTCGTTCTGCAGCCCGTTTGCCAAGAGTCCAAAAGCTCTCTAATCGACGACTACATAAGGCTTTTTTACGCTACCACGACCCAGATAACTGGCCTGAACTGCGCGACACACTGAAGGCCATGGGCAGAAAAGACTTGATTGGTTATGGCAAACAGCACTTGGTACCACCCCGACAGCCCCCTCAAAGGCATCGAACCATTGCAAAACCGGGGGCTCGCTTTGCGACTCAGCATACTGGTATTGATCCAGTAGGACGCGGAGCGACACGTAAGACCAAGCGTCCGCGGTAATTCGGTAAGGAGCAATCACATTGAACAAGCACTTTTTGGGTCCCGCGATAATCGTTGCCATTGGCGTCGCTATCGCTGGGTGGTTAATTTTGAACCCAAACACGGTCCCCGATGAAGCCAGCATAAGGGTTCCACCTAAGATCACAATTATCACGCCACAGCCCGTAACCGAACCGCTCATTATTGAGTCTCAGGGTACGGTTGAACCTGCTAACACGATGGTTCTCTCGGCCGAAATTGCAGCACGAATTGCAGAGGTCTCAGACAATTTCCAGCGCGGCAACGCTTTCTCGGCCGGAGATGTCTTAATTCGACTGGAAGATACTGATGCCCGACTCGGCCGCGAGCAAGCAGCAGCTCAACTCGCTCAAGCCCGCATCGATTTAAGGCTTGCATCGAATGAGCTCGACCGAGCCACCGAGCTGTTCGAGCAACAGCTTGTCAGTCGCCAGAACTTAGAACAAGCACAGCTCAGGCACAGTCAAGCAGAAGCAAAGCTCGCTGCCGCATCAGTATCGTTGGCTCAAGCCGAGCTCACCCTCGAACGCACGGTTATCAAAGCGCCTTTTAATGGCAGAATAGAACAGGAAATGATCTCTGTAGGGCAGTTCGTCGCCCGAGGAGAACCGCTGGCCCAGTTAATCGAACTCAACTACTTCGAAATCAGACTCCCAATTTCACGCGCGGAACTCGCTTACCTCGACATCCCTTTTTCAGCCCGAGGTTTGATCGAAGAATCACTGAGACCTGAAGTAACAATCTCGGGCGAGTTCGGTGGCCAAGAGTGGATCCGCAAGGCCACCTTAATTCGCACCGAAGCATTGATCGATATGGGCACTCGGCAAGTCGTTGCAGTGGCACGTTTACCTATCAAACTCGATGACGCTGATACTTTAATACCGCTAGGTCTCTTTGTGCGCGCTGAGATCGAGGGCGTTCTGCCTCCCAATGCCTACCGCTTACCGCGCAGCAGTCTGGGCCCGAACAACTCGCTCTTAGTGGTAGATTCCGACAACCGCTTGTGGCAACAGCCTATCGACATCATTCGCCTTGAGCACGATCACGTGATTGTCTCGCAACAAGAGATTACCCCCAATTCGCGAATCGCCATGAGTGGGCTGCGAACGATCGTGGACGGTATGCATATAGAGCCCGTTGAGGCGACCGACAGATGAACGCCATAATTTCGTGGTTTGTTCATAACAAGGTAGCTGCCAACCTCCTCATGATGATTTTGGTTGCGGGAGGTATCATCGCACTGCCACAGCTTTATCTGGAGGAATTCCCAGAAGTCAAAGTCGAAGCTGTGCAGATTAGAATCCCTTACTTGGGCGCAGCTCCGCAAGAAGTTGAATCTGCCGTTTGTATCCGAGTCGAAGAGGCACTCGAGGGCACGGAAGGCGTCGATACCGTTCGATCAACCGCCTCAGAGGGTATGTGTTCGATTATCGCGGAGCTGGTCGAAGGCGTCGATATTTCGAAGGCTGCCAATGATATTCGCAGTAAAGTAGACGCTATCGATAGTTTCCCAGCTGAGACCGAGCGGCCCATTACCTCTGAAATTACAGTTATAGCGACGGTATTGCAGTTGGTCGTTTTTGGCGACACCTCCGAACAAGGTCTTAAATCGCTGTCGCAAACTATCCGCGATGACATCGCAGCACTTCCCGGGGTCTCTCAAGCAGACATCACTTTCAGCCGTGATTATGAAATTTCGATCGAGGTTTCAGAGCAGAATCTAAGGCAATATCAACTCACACTCGAATCGATCGGCAAGCTGATCCGCGCCAACTCGCTCGACTTGCCCGGCGGTTCTGTGGATACCGCTGCCGGTGAGCTGCTTATTCGCACGCAGGGACAAGCCTACCGTCAACAAGAATTCGAAGACATCATCATTCGCGCTAACCCCGATGGTTCACGACTATTGCTCGGGGATATCGCAGAAGTGAAAGATGCCTTTGTCGACACCAATATGTCGGCTCGCTATAACGGCAAGCCTGCGATGTCGATCGTGGTCTCAAGAGTGGGTGTCGAAGATACGATCGAGATCGCCAACACCGTCAAAGCTTATATCGATCGTGTTCAGCCCACCCTTCCTGAAGGTATGGAATTACAGATCTGGAAAGACGAGTCTGCAGACCTAACGGATCGGCTAGACGTACTCACTAAAAACGCTCGAAGCGGTCTTATTCTCGTCATGATCGTGCTTGCCCTGTTTCTGCAGTTTCGTCTCGCCCTCTGGGTCGCCGCTGGGATTCCCATTGCGTTACTGGGCACCCTCGCGGTATTCCCTGGTCTTAATATTGCGATCAGTACCATGTCTATTATGGGTTTCATCTTAGTCATTGGCATCTTGGTCGACGACGCCATTGTCGTGGGCGAACGCATCTTTGCACATGAAGAGATGGGCAAGCCGCGGCTTCAAGCGGCTATCGATGGCACCCAAGAAGTCTCGACACCCGTCATCTTCGGGGTACTAACCACGATGGCAACCTTTATCCCGATCATGAATATTCCCGGCGAGTTGGGAGGCTTTTTTATCGTCATCGGGGCGGTAGTCATCATCGCCCTCTTCTTCAGTATCTTTGAGTCGCAATTGATACTTCCGCACCATTTGGCACACCGCCGGGTGAACCGCGCCACCGAACATAAAAATCGATGGCAACGAATGCAAATTTGGCTGTCAAGCGCCCTCGACACATTTGCCACAGAGCGCTTTAAACCGGTGGCTGAGCTCGCGGTAAAATATCGCTATATCACGCTCGCCACAGCCCTTTCGATTTTGGTGGTAGCGCTCGGCGCGCTCGCATCCGGTCGGATCCTATTCCAATTTTTCCCCTCGGTTGAAGGCACGCGAATCTACGCGGCGCTGGTAATGCCAGAGGGAACCCCCATCGAAACCACCGAACGAATGGCCACATTACTCGAGCAATCTGCAGAAAGTTTGCGACAAGAGCTGGATACTCTAGAGCTCATAGAGGAAGGCTCGATTATTACCAAAGTGTATACCGCAGTGGGGACAACCCTGCCAAAAGGCTCGATGGAGTTCGGGGCTCCCAAGCAGAGTAATCTGGCTGAGGTTGCAGTAGAGCTTAACATCCCGTCGGATTACAAGGGCTTGCCTGTGTCGGAAATTTCAAACCGCTGGCGCGAGTTAACGGGAGCAATTCCAGACGCACTAGAGCTCACCTTCGTTGCGAGCAGTTTTAGTGTGGGCGCTGCCATTGATTTGGAGCTGACTGGGGTCGACTTCGATGAACTTCGTTCAGTGGCGGATGCTTTGAAACAGGAACTTGCTCTTTTTCCTGGCGTGGTTGATATCACCGACTCATACCGCTCTGGCAAACAAGAGATCAAACTCTCACTCAAACCCGAAGCTCGCTATTATGGGCTCACACTGCAGGACTTGGGCTCTCAAGTGCGCAGTGCCTTCTACGGCTATGAAGCGCAGAGAATTCAGCGCGGTCGGGATGATGTGCGGGTCATGGTTCGCTACCCAAGCGACGACACCACCGCCATTGGCGCAATAGAAAACATGTTCATTCGCGCGGCGAATGGGGCTGAAATCCCATTCTCGAGTGTTGCTCGAGTGGATATCCAACCCGGTTTCACCTCCATTAGCCGTGTCAATGGTCAGCGAGTCGTGAATGTCCGCGCCGAAGTGATGCGCGACAAGGTGACGCCAGAGCAGGTTCTTGGGGTCATTACCAATGAACGCTTGCCTCAGCTCCTCGAGACCCACCCGGGTGTCTCATTCAGTCTGGCCGGGGAAGCTGAAGATCGAGCCGAATCACTCAGCTCGCTCGGGTCGTTCGCTCTGCTTGCTTTACTGATTATTTATGCCCTGCTGGCAATTCCCCTGCAGAGCTACCTGCAGCCCTTGGTTATCATGAGTGTGATTCCCTTCGGAGCGATCGGCGCGATTTTTGGTCACTTCGTGATGGGTATCGACCTAACATTTCTCAGCATATTGGGGATAGTCGCGCTCTCTGGTGTCGTCGTTAACTCGTCGCTGGTTCTCGTAGACTATATCAATCGCCAGAGAGCGTCGGGCACTACGCTGCCCGAGGCGCTCGTCAAGGCTGGGGTGGTGCGATTCAGGCCGATACTTCTCACCAGCATGACCACCTTTATTGGTCTCTTACCGATGATATTTGACAAGAACTTCGCGACCCACATGTTTGTGCCACTCGCTGTATCCCTTGCTTTCGGAATACTGATCGGCACGGTGATCACCCTGCTACTGGTTCCCAGTCTGTACTACATTACCGAAGATCTGTTTGCAGGTAACGGCGCGTCAAGCGACTAATACGTCGCGATCCACGCTTCCATCCGCTGTTCCAAGATATCCAGGGGCAGCGCACCTGCACCTAGTAAGTGATCATGAAAATCGCGAATATCAAAGCGGTCTCCAAGCGTCAGCTCAGCGCGAGATCGCAACTCGGAAATTTTCAGCTGCCCAATCTTGTAAGCGAGAGCTTGCCCAGGCCAGCCAATGTAGCGATCGATCTCATTAATAATATCGGCTTCAGACTTGGCGGCGTTATCTAAAAAATATGCGATGGCTTCATCACGAGTCCACCCCATGTAATGCATACCCGTATCGACCACCAACCTGACCGCCCGCCACATGTCATAAATCAACTGGCCATAGCGGGAGTATGGATCGCGATAGAGCCCCATGTCGTACCCGAGCCGCTCAGAATATAAACCCCACCCTTCAATAAAAGCCGTAGGACCACTGAGTTTACGGAACATCGGTAGTCCTTCAAGCTCTTGAGCGAGTGCAATTTGCAAGTGATGGCCTGGCACAGCCTCATGAACGCTTAAAACTTCTATTTCATACTTGGGACGCACCTCTGGTCGGTACAGATTCACGTAGTAAAAACCAGCACGCGACCCATCCGCTGCCGGACGCATGTAATAAGCCGTCGTGGTATCTGGAGCAATTTGATCAGGGATCGGGCGCACGCCGTAAGGCATTCTGGGCAACCTACCAAACAGACTCACCAGCTCGGGATCAAGCCGCTTCGAGACCGCCAAGTAGGCCTGTAAAAGCGCCTCAGGTGAGTCATAGTAAAACTGTGGGTCGGTACGCAAGAACTCATTAAATGCGTTCAGATCGCCATCAAAACCAATCTCGTCAATCAAGGACTCCATTTCGGCGCGGATGCGCGCTACTTCGTCGAGTCCTATTTGATGAATTTGCTCTGGTGTGAGCTCAGTAGTGGTAAACCGGCGAGCCAAAAATTCATATAATTGAGCCCCGTTGGGAACCGCAGCAAGACCTATTTCCTCGCGAGAAGCAGGCAAGTACTCGGTTTCAATAAACTCAGCAAAGGTCTTGTAGGCAGGTACTACCGTGGTTTCGATAACCGATGAGGCTCGCTCAATCAAACGTGCCTGTTCATGCGGCTCTAAATTTGCCGACATGTTTAAAAACGGCTTAAAAAAAGGATTATCCGCAGTGGCAACGTCGGTAATTTGATCCAGCTGCGCTGGGATACGGTCCATAATAATGCGCGCCTGCACCAAACCGGTCTTAATACCTTCGGCGAGGACCGCTTGCTCTTGAGCGAGTCTGACTGGGACTGTTTCTAGGCGCTTAATCCAGCGCTCATAATCACCTAAAGTCTCGAAGGACAGGGTTTCAACAGCCGTATAAAGTGACTGTGGTCCACCGCGCATATTGATCGCGATCAAAGGCAATCCGAGCTCATACTGAGCACGCTGAGATCTGATTTGACTGAGCAGCAGGCTTCGGTTCAGGCCGTTTTCCAAGGTCAAACTATTGGGATCAATCGCTAGGAGTCGCGTCTCGAATCCTGCTAACGCCGCGTCTCTCGCCGCAAGATTGTCGAGACTAGCATCATCCCACTCACCGGATCGACTCTTATCGCCCATAAATACGGCATATTCCGGTGAGCTACTGACCACCCATTGCCAGTGCTCATCGATCACAGTGTGTAAGGTAGCGTCGTCCGCCTTGAGCCAAGGTGACAAGAGGCTCAGAAGAGCCGCAGTAATCAATACCAAAACCGTTCTCATAAGAGCCTCCTGCGCGCCAGATTAGTTAGGTTGAATTAAGGTTTTCACCCCAGTCGCTTGGCTGGCGTATTCACGGACTAAATCAAGCGACAGAGCCTCGGGTAATGAGACAGTATGCGCGTACTGACTTTTGAAGGTCGTCGTCAGTTCTGCAGCGACTCTCGCTCTCATTCTCTGCATTACCTCACCTCCCGCACGCCCGAGGAACTGCGGCAGCAGCCAGCCACCAATAGACCACGAGAAACCAAAGCCACGATGCAAGGTGGTTGGGCTCACGTCCAGTCCACCATAGATGTAGAGCTGCTTAAATTGATCGCTACCGTATCGGTTGTATGCGGTCAAATGACGAGCTGCAGCTGCTTCCATAGCGTTCAACAACGTACTCCCCAAAGAGCCGCCACCGGTGGCGTCAAACGCCAAGGTCGCATTGAATTGATCGCAGGCATCGGTCAGAGCTTGGAAGAAGTCTGGGCTTTGGCTATTCAACACACACAACGCACCCTGATCCTCGAGCAACTGTTTCTGTGTGTCTGATCGAACAATACAAATTAAGGGAACGGAATCCGCTAGGCAGATCCTGTTTAACATTTGTCCTAGGTTGCTCGCCGCCGCGGTATGAATGAGCGCCGAGTGCCCCTCCATATTCATTGTTTCGACCATCCCCAATGCCGTCATGGGATTAACAAAAGACGAGGCACCATCTGCTGCACTCGCTCCTTCGGGCAATTCGAGGCACTCCATCACATGCGCGACTCGATACTGAGCATACATGGCGCCGCCAAAAGCGCTTACGGTTTTGCCAAGCAATCGTTGAGCTGCCGCAGATGAACCAGCCGCCACCACCGTGCCGGCACCCTCGTTGCCTGTTTCAAGCGACATGCCAATTCGCGCCGCGAAAAACTGGGTCGCACCCGGCTTCGCCTGAGCCTTTACTCGCGTAGCAAAGCCCTCTCCAGAACTCTCCAGAGTCTCTAAATCCATCGCTGCCGTTAACAAAGCAAGATCAGATGGATTAATTGGGGCCGCTTGAACTTGAATCAGAACCTGATCATCGCCCAGTTCAGGCACACTGACTTCTTCAAAGAAAAGGGATGCTTCTCCGTCTGCAGTGAGTAGCGAGCGAAGTTGGTAATTTGTGGTCATTGTCAGTCCTTTTATAGTGTTTGTGTGTTTCGATCCGCGAATCGCGCCAACCGTTCAGGATCTCGCCAAGGCCCCCATTTGAGCCGATACAAGTAGGCAACAGCCAAACACATTAGCATAGACACAAAAGCCCACCAAGAAACCATTGGTCCGAGCTGCCAGACTTTGATAATCATCACTTGTGCAATCAGCATAAGCCAATGCAAGCTCACCGACATCACCATAAGCCAGCGTGTGTCTCCCGCCCCTCGAAGCACGCCCGAGGCAACCAGATTGAGGCCATCCGCGATCACATAAATAGCGAGCCCAACCATCATCAATACTGCCAGCTCACGAATCTCGCTAAAAGACGCCTCGCCAGTATCGAACACCGACACCAACTGGTATCGAAACACTGAAAATAGTATCGCTACGATGATTGTCACAGACAGCGCGATCCCCAAGCCCGAAATAATCACCTTGTTCAAGTCATCATAACGCTGCGATCCCACCATGCGCCCCGAGAGACTCATCACAGCGATATGCAAGCCAACCATTGATATGAAAGACAACAAGTCCCAATTAAAGACGATCGCCATCGCGGCGCCTTCGTTGACCCCATAGGTCTGAAACATCAATAAAAACAGATTGAAAGTCACGACGTTCATGAACGCTTCGAGTCCCGAAGGGAAACCGAAACGCAGATACTGAGCAACGATAGCTTTATCAAAGACCCAAGCGGTTGCAATGGAAAAAGTCGTCTGAAGCTCTTTCTGAAGATAAAACCCCAGAAACAAAACCAAGGTGCAGGCCGTTGCGATGACCGTTCCAAGAGCTGCTCCCGCTATCCCGAGGGCCGGCAAACCCCAGTGCCCAAAAATCAGCCCATAACTCAGGACGATATTCAGGAGTACGCCAGTCAGGTCGCACACCATAACCACCCAGGCGCGACCGATCCCGCTAAAAAAGGACGACAGTGCCGCTTTTGCTAGGCTAAAGACACCGCCCCAAATCAATACCTGGTAATAAAGGGTCTCAAGCTCGACCAACTCACCCGAGTGCCCCATTAATTGAAACAACCCTGTGAGAGGAAAACTCAAAATAATCAAAATAGGTGAGACAAGGATTGCCAGAATAAGACCCTGCGTTACAACTCTTGAGCACTTATGAAACTCGGATGCGCCAAAGTACTGAGCAACCAAGGCATTGGCATAAGCGACCATACCCATGAACAGCGATAACGTCACATAAGCGGTCACGCCACCTGACATTGAGGCGCTAATATGCGTTGCGGACAGCTGCGCCATGAAATAGCGGTCCGTAAAGATCATGAAGGCGTAAGCGCCCTGAGAAATAATAATAGGTACCGCGAGAACCATGAGTTCTCGAAGGATGCTGCTCTGTGTCTGGTGAGACATGGACTTCCAAAAGTTTACTAAAATAAGGCCCGCATGATAGCCCCATCGCGCAGACAAGCCCAGCAGATGATGCCCAAGGTGAGCCACAGGTCACAGAGATTGCGCCCGCATGATATGAGGCGCACACCAATGACGCTATTCGCGTATTCCCTCTGCTGGATGACCGTCAGAGGGTTAAACGTCTGTCGCAGAGGGTAAATCGTGCCTCACTTTAACGCCCGAGTGCCATCTTTTCGCTTGAGTAAACGACCGAGGCGAGACTCAGAATAATCATCGTGATCAGTATCTGTGAGCCTGCGTAGACCCCTAGTTCGGCCAAAGTGAGCGCCTCTCCACGGAGAATGGTAGTAATCAACTGGTTTTGGGATAAGAACGGAATGCTGTACATCCAGATTTCAGTTTTGATGGGGTTAATCATCAAAATGAGCGAGGGAATGATCGGTAACAGCATCAGAACGCTCATGTAACTCTGAGCTTCTTTAACCGTCTTAGTGGTCGCGGAAATCAAAGTTAGGAGCGATACACCAAGCACAGAGATTGGCGCCAAAGCACACCAAATCCCAAAGGTTGCGGCCCAACTCAACTTCATTTCAGTGATTAAATTT
>CBFHJC010000020.1:0-19282 GCA_965656045.1 Aequoribacter sp. | reverse complement strand
GACGTTCAGTAATCAGTTCAGCCTTTATGCCAACGGCGAGGCTATTGTGGTCGAGCACTTCAGCGCCGGTCACACCGACGGCGATAGCATCGTCTTTTTTATCAACGATAACGTGGTGCACATGGGCGATCATTTTTTTAACGGCCGATACCCTTTTATTGATATTGAGTCCGGTGGCAGTGTGCAGGGCTATATCGCCAATGTAGCGGCCATATTGAGTCGCATTGATAGCGCCGTTCAAATCGTTCCAGGTCACGGGCCACTTGCGACCAAGGCTGATTTGGAAGCCTATCATGCCATGCTCACGCTCACAGTTGGCGCCGTTAGCGCGCAACTTGCACAAGGCATGGCAGTGGCCGACATTATCGATCGCGGGCTGGGCGACGAGTGGCAGAGTTGGGATGGCGGTTTCATCAGCGAGGCTCAGTGGATCAAAACCATCGCCGCTAGCGTTCAATAACCCCTAGGCGCCGAGAACTCTGTGACCAAACTTAGGTTGGATAAGTGGCTCTGGGCCGCACGATTCTTTAAAACACGTTCACTCTGCAAGCAGGCGATTGAAGGCGGAAAAGTCTATGTCGGCGGCCAACGCGCGAAGGTTTCGAAAGAGATCACCATCGGTGATGAGATTCGGGTTAAGCAGGGCTACGACGAGAAAGATATTACGGTACTGGGTCTGAGCGATCAGCGTCGTGGTGCTCCGGAAGCTCAAGCGCTGTATCAAGAGACTGCTGAGAGCATCGCGCGCCGAGAAGCAGAAGTGCTGGCCCGAAAGGCGGCGGGTGGTTTGATAGGACGGCCTGAGTCGCGGCCGTCTAAACGCGATCGCCGCATGATTCATGCGTTTAAGAATAAAAACGATTTGAGTTAACGATGGTGATGCCAGAGCGGAGCGCCTGTCAAAGCTCAGTGATTCTATTTTGCTGGCCTCTGTAGCGGCACTGCCACTGGTGTTAGCGCTGGCACAAGCACTAGGACTAGAGCCCGCGCAGGTATCGGCACGAGCAATCGTATCTACAAGTGTGCAGCAGTTGATTCAGTCAGTGAGGTTCTCGATTAGGGTATCACTTTGCGACAACCTGAGGAGATTATGAGCTTGCTATTACCCTCTCTTACAGCCTTTGCGCTACACTAGGCGCATGCTTCAGCAAATACCCAATACATTGCCGGCAACGCCGCTACTAGACGCACTCGATGCGGGTCGCAGTCTGCATGACCTAAGCCTTAAAGAGCTTGAATCGGTGTGTGTCGAGTTGCGAGAATTTCTGCTGTATACCGTGGGTCAAACCGGCGGGCATTTCGGTGCTGGGCTGGGGGTGGTCGAACTCACAGTCGCACTTCACCATCTTTACAATACGCCGCACGATCGCATCGTCTGGGACGTTGGACATCAAACTTACCCTCACAAGATCTTGACTGGTCGTCGTAATCAAATGCAAACCATGCGTCAGCCCGGCGGGCTATCGGGTTTTCCCAAGCGCAGTGAGAGCGAGTACGACACCTTTGGGGTGGGGCACTCGTCGACCAGTATTTCAGCCGCTATGGGAATGGCATTGGCGGCACAGCAAACCAACAGTGATCGGAAAGTGGTCGCGGTGATAGGCGATGGTGCTATCACCGGTGGCATGGCGATCGAAGCATTGGCGCACGCAGGTCATGAACGGCCGAATATGCTCGTTATTTTGAACGATAATCAAATGTCGATCGGTCATAACAAGGGTGGATTGGCGACTTATTTTGCGAAGATTTGGGCCAGCAAGACCTATATCTCTCTGCGTGAAGGATCCAAAAAAGTACTGCGCCAGATCCGCCCGGCTTGGGAGCTTGCGAAGCGCACCGAAGAGCACATGAAGGGAATGGTTGCGCCCGGCACATTGTTCGAAGAGCTCGGGTTTAACTATATTGGACCCTTAGATGGTCATGACCTGCCCCAGTTGGTGCAAACCATGACCAACATGATGGATTTAGAAGGTCCACAGTTCCTGCACATACGCACCATGAAGGGCAAAGGGTTTGAGCCTGCTGAGCGCGATCCTGTCGGTTACCATGCGATCAATAAGTTAGAGTCCGCGCCCAAAGCGCCGGTAATCCCGAGTCATCAGGCTGTTAAGGCACCGAAGTATCAAGATATCTTTGGTCGCTGGCTGTGCGACGAGGCCGCCCAAGACAGTCGTTTGATCGGTATAACGCCTGCCATGTGCGAGGGGTCTGGCATGGTTGAGTTTGCCACCCAGTTCCCTCATCGGTTTTACGACGTCGCTATTGCAGAGCAGCACGCGGTAACCATGGCGGCGGGCATGGCATGCGACGGGCTTAAGCCCGTTGTGGCGATCTATTCAACCTTTTTGCAACGCGGCTATGATCAATTGATTCATGATGTCGCATTACAAAATCTAGATGTAACTTTCGGTATTGACCGAGCAGGTTTGGTAGGACAAGACGGGCCAACGCACCATGGCGCATTTGATCTGAGCTACCTGCGATGTATACCCAACATGGTGATCGCAGCGCCATCGAATGAGAACGAATGTCGGCAGCTTTTGCACACCTGTTACCGTTACGAAGGCCCAGCTGCGGTTCGGTATCCACGTGGCAGTGGTGTGGGTGCTCTAATCGAGCATGAGCTCACTGAGTTGACTATCGGTCAGTCGATCTCTGTACGAGAGGGGGCAGGTGTTGCGATTTTGAGTTTTGGGACTTTACTGGGCGATGCGCTCGCTGCGGCCGACACGATAAACGCGACCGTGATTGATATGCGATGGGTGAAGCCTATCGATGAGGTGCGTTTGCGTGAGTTAGCCGCTACTCATCCCCTGTGGGTGACGCTTGAAGAAAATGCCATAGCGGGTGGCGCTGGGAGCGCCGTACTCGAGTTTGTTGCGGCTGAGCAATTAGATATCGATGTGCTGTGTCTTGGTTTGCCTGATCATTTTGTTGATCATGGCGATCAGGCAACCCTTTTGGCTGATTGTGGTTTAGATGCCGCCGGGATTGAGCGTGCGATCGCGACACGACTGAAAATTAAACCATCGGAGCATATCGCGGCTGTGCCGGTAATGCGTTAGCAAGGAGGGGGAAGATGGCCACAGATAAAATCGATTTTGAAGCGACCATGAGCCGGCTTGAAACTCTCGTTGCTCAAATGGAGTCTGGAGAGCTGACGTTAGAGCAGTCCGTTGCTGTTTTCGAGGAGGGTGTGACCCTGACTCAACAGGCCCAGACTGCGCTCCAAGCGGCGGAACAAACGGTGAAAGTCTTGTTGGAACAGCGCGGCGAGCTTCGCACAGCGCCTTTGAATGAGGTCGCAGATAGCGACACGCCGTGATAGAAGATCATATCAATCGGTGTCGGCTCCGAGTAGAAGCGGCGATGAAAGCGCGTTTAAAATCGGTGCCTGCAAGGTCTTCGAATTTACAGCGGAGTATGGCTTACGCTCTCAATGCTGGGGGCAAACGCTTGCGCCCAGCGCTGGTGTACTCTGCCGCCCAATCACTCAGACCAAAGCTTGATTTTGAGCAACCGCAGCTGTCTCCCATCGATTTAACCGCGGTGGCGATTGAAGCCATTCATACCTACTCGCTGGTGCACGACGATTTGCCAGCAATGGATGACGATAGCATTCGACGGGGCCAGCCCACGGTGCACATCGCATTTGATGAGGCGACGGCGATCTTAACAGGCGATGCATTGCTCACCTGGGCCTTCGAAAATCTGACTGAGATCGATAGTTTGCCACCGGCAACTGTGGTCGAAATGGTCCGAGTTTTATCAAAGGCGGCGGGACCCAGTGGTATGGTTGAAGGGCAAGCGATGGACATGCAGTCGACCGGCGTGATGCGTGAACTCGCCGAGTTGCAACAGTTACATCAACACAAGACGGGCGCTCTGATTAAAGCGGCTCTTGTTCTGGGCGCACTGTGTGTTGCCCCCAGTCCTGCTCAGAAACGTGCGCTGTCTCGATACGGTGAAGCGGTGGGTCTTTGCTTTCAAATTGTTGATGACATTCTTGACGTTACCACAGACAGTCAGGCCTTAGGTAAGACGGCCGGCAAAGATGAGCAGGCCGATAAGTTGACCTATGTAAAATTGCTGGGTCTGGAGGGTGCGCGACAAGAGGCTAATCGTTTGTGTGATCAAGCCTGCACGTCAATCTTGGATTTGCCGCACCCCGACACGTTAGTGAGTTTAGCCCGCCACATGGTCAATCGCACGCACTAATCAACGCGTCTATTTTACGGCTTGTTCTCGAATCTAAGGGCTTGCCACACACAGATCAGACCAAGTGCGATAAAGAATAATAGCGTTTGTTCTGGGATGGACAGCCCCATAAAAGTCCATACTACATCTGCGCAGTTACCATCGCCCATTAGCACGGTGTTAACGACCTCTAGGAAAGGCAGGGTCTCGAGCAGATACTCGAGTGGAGGGCCACAAGCGGGCACGAGATCTTCTGGTAAGTTCTGCAAGTAGATATGACGCCCAGCGACAGCGCCACCGGCAATGGCTGCCAATAATCCAGCACCGGCATAGAGCTTGCGACCAAGTGTTTGAGGGTTATGGATAGCGGCCAACAAACAGATAACACCCACGAGAATGACGAACGCGCGCTGAGTCATGCACAGAGGGCAGGGTGCGAGTCCAAGGTAATACTCTAGCCAGAACGCGAAGCCCATGCCGATCGCTGTTAATAAGGCTGTAAACAGAAAAACCTGCCGAGTTGAAAGGGCGTTAAGCACAGTAAAGATCTCCTTTAAGACTCTCACAAGGCTAGTCAGTTTGAGCCCTAAGGGCAAGCCTATTCGGGGCTGGGTTTGGTCTTTGGAGCCTTGCTCGGAGCAGGGCGGCTAGTGACCAGTAGATAAAATAAAACGGCGATAAGAATACCTATCAAGCCAAGGGCGGGAAGTGCACTTGATGCGTCCGAGCGAAACCAGTCAGCCTGCAGCATAACGGTGCTAGACAGGAGTACCACGCCTCCAAGATAGGGCAGTCTTGATGACCCCAGCAGGCCCAGAGCAACCAGTAGTTTCCCAAAACCCAAAAAGGCGAGCCCGAGGGATTGAGCGGTTAAAGAGCTGTGCCAAAGCAGCACAATTTCGGCAAGCCCGAGCAACACCATGGCACCCGCAAGCGCGTTTCGAAGCAGCCTAATTTGCTTTGCTGACAGTGCGGGAGACATGGTTAAGGTTTATCATCTGACATGCACATGAGTTTACCGAAAGGGGCACCGGTTTGGATACGCAATTATTAAGCATTCTTGCTGATGGCGAGTGGCATTCAGGTCAAGCTCTCGCGGAGCGCGCGGGGGTGAGTCGAACCGCAATCTGGAATCAGGTGCAAAAGCTACAGCAAATAGGGATCGAAATAGAGGCGGTGACCAGCCGAGGGTACCGCATCAGCGGTGGTCTCGACTTACTGTATCGAGAGCCCTTATGGCAGCGGCTCCTGCCCGAAGTTCGTGATCTGATCGGTGATCTGTGCCTTGAATCGCGCATCGATTCAACCAACCGACTCTGCTTAGAGCGCTTGGCGCAAACGACCTCTGGTGCAGTCGTGGTCACAGCAGAGCAACAGTTTGCAGGCAGAGGCCGCAGAGGCCGCGCTTGGATCAGCCCCTATGCACGCAATGTTTACCTGTCTATTGGTTGGACGATGCAAAGTGGAGCCAGTTCACTACAAGGACTGTCGCTCGCGGCAGGGGTCGCTGTGCACCGAGCACTCAAGACCTTTGGGGTCGATACAATGGGGCTCAAATGGCCCAATGATTTGGTGGTAGGTCGACGTAAACTGGGTGGTATCTTGATCGAGCTATCTGGGGATATCGCTGGGCCCTGTTCGGTCGTGCTTGGGTTAGGTCTCAATGTGAACATGCCGGCGTATGCGCAGTCATCAATTGAGCAGGCTTGGACGGATCTTTATCAGCAAGGTGTGAATGCGAGTCGTGCGGAGCTATTAGCCGCTTTGTTGAATGAGTTGGTGCCTATGCTCAGCCGCTGGGAGCACGAGCAATTCAACGCTTGGCGCTCGGAGTGGTTGAAGCTTGATGCTTACGCGGGTAAGGCAGTTTCGATCATCAGTGGGACCAGCACAGTCTCGGGCCGTGCTTGTGGGGTCGATTCAAACGGCGCAATCATGATTGAGACGCCAGCGGGGATACAGACCTTTTATGGTGGCGAAGTGAGTTTGCGACTCACGGAATGATCCTGTGAGAGCTTGATCTTCTCATAGATCGATGGTTCGTCAATAATAGGGCATGAACGGAGAAACCAAAGCGTGGCTGAAATGACTGAGCTCCATATTGATCTGGGCAATACCCGTGGCAAGTGGCGTTTACTGCACTGTGGTCAACGAGTGGCGCAGGGTACGGTCGAGCCTAACACTGGGAGAGGCCTGCCCCGTTTGGAGTCTCTGGAGATTGAAGTGATTAAACCCATTCCAGTCATTCTAGCGTCTGTCGCAAAATCATCGGTTGAAGCGCATTTGCGCTCGGTGTTGCGCGACTACTGTGATTGTGTGATCGAGACCTTATACACTCAAAGTACGGCATTAGGTTTGGTCAACAGTTATGCCTCGCCCGATCGAATGGGTGTTGATCGCTGGCTTGCTATGCTCGCAGCTTGGTATCCAAATCAAACCGGCGTGGTCGTGGTTGACGCGGGTTCGGCACTCACACTCGATGTCGTCACTGAGTCTGGTCAACATCAGGGTGGCGTTATTATTCCTGGCGCAGATCTCAGCGAACGGGTGTTGCTTGAGCAAACGGGTAAAGTCAGATTCGATGAAGACGTCGCACATGAACTGAAGTTGGGTAATTCAACCGCTGAGTGTGTTCGATTCGGAATTGCGCATGCCCAACTCGGCGCACTTGAGTCGATTGCCAAGCGCTTTGATTTACACCCGTACAAATGGTTCTTTGCTGGGGGTGCGGGCGCTTGGTTGCAGGCGCGCATGGACGTTTCAGGCGAGCTGGCGCCAGACCTCGTGTTAGACGGTATTGGATTGGTCGCCAGGATTGATTCGAGCGCTAATCGATAACCAGTTGCTCGCACACGCGATTTAGTCGATCAGACTCAGTTTTAATGAGTTGATGCGCTAGGTCTTGCAGTCGTTCAATGTTGTCAGCTGAGGCGTCGTCCATGTCGTCGCTAGCACCCACTAAATTGAGCTGAAATCGCTGATAACGCTCGCCCAAGAATAAGGTCATTTGATGATCCGCGGCATCAGCCATGCCGTCGAACATACAGCTTAGTAGTGGCAGTAACCAGCCGGCTTTACCCCATGTGCGCGAGTCTTCAATGGGTAGCGGTCGAGTTAATTCTCCGGTACCTAAAGACAGGAGCTGAAAGTCTTCGCCCGGAAAGAGCTTGATGGCTTCGGCATAGGCCGAAACAGAGGGTGAATTAATGAAGACGCCCCCATCAATGAGCGCGCGTTCGGCACCATCTAATTCAAATAAAGCGGGCTCAAAGTAGGTGGGTGCAGCCGAGGTGGCACGGCAGGCTTGGACACAACTAATATCCTCGAAGCGCTCCCGCCAGCTCTTGAAGAAGATAGTTTTGCGGCGTTCAAGGTCATAGGCAGTCACCATCGTCGGTGTGATCGCATCAATCAAACGAGACTCACCCAAATAATGGTGCAGCACCGCTTCGAGACCCTCATGGTTATAGAGTTCGTCAAGTACACCACCCAGTGTGGTGAGTCTCTGCCAAGTTGAGCTGGTGAAGACATCTCGCCCTCTGTCGCGATAGAGCTCGACCAGATCGCGGGCTTGGTAAAGTGGCGTTGTACTGATCTTTTGTCTTGCTTGGGCCTGGGTTGGCTGTGCAAGGTGATCAACCTGGCCATGGCCCGGGGGCTCGCCGACCGCTGACGCTGCCCCGAAGTGACTGGTTGCCTCACCGTCGCTAGTTATCGACTCAGCGTGGAATTGATCCCCAGATTGCGCCGTGTTGTCGTTCCCCACGCGTCCTTCTTGAAAAATATTGGATCGAGTGAGTGCGCACGCTAGAATCCCCCCGGTTGATGTGCCCACCACTAAGTCAAATAACTCAGAAACCGATTTTTGAGTGGTGTGTTCTATGTGTGCCAACAGCATGGCGGGGATAATGCCTCGAATACCGCCCCCGTCGATTGAGAGGATGTTCTTCATGGTGAATGCCTCGATGTCTCTTGGTGTCCGTCTGTGATGGCACTAGACTATCATTAAAGAGCGGAGTATTTTGCACCCATGACCAACCCCTTCCGAATTGATTTAAGAGCTTTAGCTTCGCTTCGTATCGCCGTTGGACTGCTGATTATCGCCGACCTTTTGATTCGTTGGGGTGACATTGGCTGGTTTATGTCTGATTACGGTGCCTACCCGGTTGCGGCATCGAAGCAGGCCGCATCAGACTTCCGATTTTCTCTGTATTGGTTGTTCGATGGGTTGTGGTGGGTTCACACTCTTTTCATGGCCAATATCTTGGTCGCCATTCTATTGGTTCTGGGCGTTCGTGTGCGCTGGATGTCGCTGCTGGCCTTCGCTCTGCTCGTATCTTTGCACAACCGCAACCCTATTCTATTGCAAGGTGGTGATAACTTGCTGGTGCTGTTGACCCTCTGGGGGCTTTTTTTGCCCTGGGGTGAACGGTGGTCTGTAGATGCCGCAATGACGCGTAATCGAAACTCCGAGGTCAGTTACTTCGGCGCCGGTAGCGTTGGCCTATTACTACAAATCATGGCGGTTTACTTCTTTTCAGCATTTTTGAAGAATGGTTCTGAGTGGGTCACTGAAGGCACTGCGATTTATTATGCCCTGCATAATGATCAGGTCGCTCATTTACTAGCGCCTTATTGGCGAGATTGGCACTGGCTGACCGTTCCCTTGACTCACTATGTCTGGTGGCTCGAGCTTGTGGCGCCCATTATTGTGTTCTCGCCATGGTTTAATGCCTGGGCTCGAGCGCTGGTGGCAATTGGGTTTATCACGCTAGAAATCGGCTTCTTGTTCAATTTGAATGTTGGCTTGTTCCCTTTTATCTCGATCGCTTCTCTGTTGGTATTAATACCTACCCCGGTCTGGGATGCCTTTTCTCGTCGTCTCCAGCCCAAAGCACATAGCGCCATGATCATGTATTACGACAGGCCTTGTGTGTTTTGTCATAAAACCTGTGTATTACTGCGGTATGTTTTTGCGCTGAATGCTCAGATCAAGCCTGCGCAAGATGATCCTGAGGTGGGTGCTCTGCTTGAACGCGAGTTTAGCTGGGTGCTTGAGGTCGAAGGTCAGCGCTATTTGCGTTGGCAAGCGGTGGTGGAATGTATCCGACGTGGTGGTCGTTTCCGCTGGGTCGCAGTCGGCTTGGGCTGGTTGAGTCCTGTTGGCAATGTGATTTATAACTGGATTGGCCATAATCGTGCTCGCTTCGGTGTACTCACAGGTCTATTAATGCCATGGCGAGAGTCGCCGCCACGGCCCGGTCGAGTCCGACAAACCATCGCCGCCGCGTTAGCCGGTATTGTTATCATTTGGAATGTGGGCTCAATGCCAACGTCGGCCAAAGCCACGTTGGGCGATACTGCGACGGGTGTTGTCGATAGTATGCGCACTCAGCTCACGCCAGTGATTCAGCTTGCGCGAATGGACCAGTATTGGAATATGTTTGCGCCGTATCCGCAGAAGAATGATGGTTGGTTTCTGATGGTTGGTTTGACCACCGAGGGCGCATTAGTCGATGTCTTGGCATGGAGCTTACTGCCTCCCACCACTGCGAAGCCGGTGAATTTTATTCCTGATCAAGCAAAGAACTACCGATGGCGTAAGTACCTGACGCGAATCAAGCGATCTTCTTATCGTTCTGAACTCGGTCGCTATGCCTCGGCCAGCTGTACTCGCTGGAATAACCAGAATACGGATGAGAGTAACTCAGTCTTGGATGAAAGTGGTTTTGGTACGCTGAGTTTATGGCCAACTTTAGAGGCGTTTAATATTTATTACGTGCAAGAGCGCACGCCACCAATGGGTGAGACAGGCGAGATTGAATATAAGCTCTTGTGGCGCCATCACTGTTTAGACAAAGCGCGATTAGATGAGAATGCGGTACAGCAGGCGATGCTGTCTAGCGGACTTTAGCCGCGAGCAGGTAATGGTGATACGAGGCACATGGAACACGAGTCGCGCCTCCTTCAATTTGATACCATTAACGTGACTTCACGATTTGTGAGTGCCACTGGCCACTTATCTGAGCAGACGAGTGGTTGTGTCAACCAAATGCATAGAATAGGGAATTAAAGCATGGCTAAGATAACCGTCGTTGGAACGGGATACGTGGGCTTGTCATTAGCCGTTTTACTCGCCCGCCATCATGAGGTCATAGCACTCGATATCGATGCTGAGCGTGTGGCGCTCATCAATCAGTTAGGTTCACCCATTCAAGACCCTGATATTGAGGTGGCACTTCAGAGTGGAGAGCTTCAGCTTGTCGCCACATTAGAGCCCACGCAGGCCTATCCAGACTGCGAGTTCGTGATCATCGCAACGCCGACAAATTACGACGCAGATAAAAATTACTTCGATACGCTCGCGGTAGAATCGGTTATTGCAGACGCGCTGTCGCACACCAGAGACGCGCTACTCGTCATTAAGTCGACGATTCCGGTCGGCTTCACCGAACGCATGCGAGAGCGGCATGCCACCGACCGAATCGTGTTTTCGCCCGAATTTTTGCGCGAAGGAAGAGCCCTCGCCGATAACTATTATCCCTCTCGAATTGTCGTAGGCGGCGAGTCTCCAAGAGCCCAAGATTTTGGTGAGTTGCTGGCGCAGGCGGCTAAAAACTCGCCGACGGTGCTGTTTACGGGCTCCTCCGAAGCGGAAGCGATTAAGCTGTTTGCAAATACGTATCTAGCGATGCGAGTCGCTTACTTTAATGAGCTCGATACCTATGCTTCGATCCATGGTTTAGATAGCAAGTCGATTATTGAAGGCGTATGTCTCGATACCAGAATAGGCTCGCATTACAACAATCCCTCGTTTGGCTACGGTGGTTACTGTTTGCCCAAAGATACCAAGCAACTATTAGCCAACTATGAGCTAGTTCCGCAGAATCTTATCAAAGCCATTATTGATGCAAACGTAACACGCAAAGACTTTATTGCGTCTGATGTGTTGGCGCGCGCACCACGTCGTGTTGGCATCTATCGGTTGGTTATGAAAGCCGGCTCAGACAATTTCAGAGAATCGGCCATTCAAGGCGTGATGAAACGGATCAAAGGTAAGGGCGTTGAGGTGATCATTTATGAGCCCGAATGCGATGATCCTTATTTTTATAATTCACAGGTGTATCGTGACCTAGACGCCTTTAAACGCGATTCAGATGTCATTATTGCGAATCGTCATAGCGATGCGCTGCAAGATGTTGCCGACAAGGTGTACAGCCGCGACTTGTTCGGTCAGGATTGAGCCGTTTAATCGTTTGCAGCGAGTCCATTAAGTGCACCTGCTTGCGCTAGGGGTATTCTGACAGTTGCAAACTGACTGTCTTTACGCAACACCAGTTGCCACTCATTCGGGTGTATTTGTTGAGTCATTGACCATCCAGTCCCCTCGATTGCCTGCGCTACTGAATCAACGATATCCTCTGGACGACTGTTTTGATCAATTTCGATACGGCCAGTCCAGTGGCCTTCTGATCCAAGCTGTAAGGTACTTTTATCGTTCAGAGACGTCGCAGCTGGCAGGGCATTGCCGGCGAGTAAGCTTGGTAGCATTGCATCGAGGCTGTTCGACTCTTGTTGGGTCAGTCCTGTACAACCCGTTAATAGCGCAGCGCCTAGAGTAAGGATGAGTTTTGATGTCATAACGTTTTCTCGTTTGCGTGGGTGACTTTGCGGGTGAGCTTATCGCTCCAAAGCCCATGAAGAAAACGGCGCTAACAGAATAAATTTTAGCCACAATGCCAATTGTTGCGCATTGGTGCAGAGAAAATGCTAAATCGCCTTGTTACGCGACGGCGTGGTTCAAAACTTCAGTATAGCCCTTGAAGATCCGCGTATCGTTGTAGGCGCCTCTCGCTTTAAGCAGTTCATGTAGCGCTTTCAGGCGATAAGCCGGTACCCCCGCGGCCAGGTGATGTTCTAAGTGGTAGTTGACCTGATTGGGTCCAAGCCACAATCGAGTGAACCAGTTTGTGTATGTCGTTCGGGTGTTATCCCTTGGATCGCTGCTGTTTAAATCGGGGACGGCAGCATGCTCGGATATTTGACGCAAACGGACTGCCAGCATATGAACCGTCATCATCGCGCCAAGCCACAGCAAGTAAAGCCAAGGGCTGAGCGTTACGGTCAGAATAGCAAGAATGAACGCTTGCACGAGCCAAATGTGTACAAAGGGCATAGCCGCTTGGCGGTCTTTGGGATCACTACTGAAGGCACCACGCAGACCTCCGAGTTTATAGGCCATGAGTTTCACACCCGTTTGCCCCGTGAGGTCTCGAATCACCTTGCGTCGGAAACTGGCGCGGCTTACGGGGTAGGCTCGATAATTCGGTAAATCGGGATCATCGGGCGTGCCAGCGAGACGGTGATGTTCACGATGTTGTCGAGCATAGGACTCGAGATGATCAAAGGCCGGTGCTGCGGCTAACCATTGTCCAACCCATTGATTGGCCCAGCGCTGTGGGAAAAACGACTTATGCCCACATTCGTGCATAATGACGCCTAACCCTTGCAGTCGCCCTGCCAACAAAAATAAACCCACCAGGACAGTCACTGGATTGGGGTACTGGTATACCACCAAAAATACCGCAATGATGGTGCCCCAGTTAAGACCCAGAATCATTAAGGCGCGCCACGTACTGCGTTGCTGGAACGCCTTAAATTCGTCGATGCTGATGTAGTCAGTGATCTTCATACGGCCTATTTTAAGAGGTTTGACCCGCTAATGCACGATTGCGTTCGTCGGCATCTTTCCAGTCTTTGGGAAGTCGTTTGGCGACGACCAAGAAGCTCACAATCGATGGAATAAAGACCAAGCAGGTTACGCTTAGGGCGTATCGTATGGATTCGAGTTCGCCATTGTTGGCGCCAAACACGTCAATGAGCCAGCCGGCAAACGTGGGCCCTCCACCGAGCGCTATCATGTTCAAGATAAAGAAAAACAGGGCGGTCGACATTGCACGCATATTAATGGGCGCGAGTGTTTGTGCGATCGCAAAGCTCGGCCCTAGATACATTCCCAAGAACAGTAACAAAACTGTCGAGAAGGCGAGATGCGCCCAAACCGTGGTGACCCAAAAGCCGCCTATCGCGAGAGGCAAGCACAGCCCTATGGCAAGTGCGGGTAAGAGGCCGTAGCCACGAATAGATCGGGCTCCCCACGCATCGGCTAAACGCGCACCAATGAATGCACCACCTGCGTATGTCGTTCCGTTAATAATACCAAGGGCAATCATTAACGTTTGAAAATCAAACGTGGGATCAAGCGTAATAATGTATTTGGTTTGGAAAGCCGAAATCGCATAAGACACAAACGAGCCAAAGGCGATACCCAAAGCCATCGCCCACCAAGACGGGATCGTTAGCAAGACTTTCAGTGATTCGGAGAAGGGCGGTTGTTTGATGGAGGCGTGATCATCGAATTCCATGGCCCCCCGCTGCGGTTCCCTTAAGGTCAGTTTCACGACGACCGCCAGCAATACGCCAGTAATCCCCAAGAATAAAAAGATTCTACGCCAGTCAACGTCATCGCCTGCGCCCATCAACGCTGCAGTGGTAAAGTAGGCAGCCATAATCCCCAAAGGAATGCCCATCGAGTAAACGCCGAGAGCGCCCGCGCGCTCTTCCTTGGGGTACATGTCAGAGATGATCGAGTGCGACGGTGGGCTGCCTCCCGCCTCGCCGATACCGACCCCCATTCGCGCAAAACCAATTTGTAAAAAGTTATTGGCAAAGCCGGTGATGGCGGTAAACCCACTCCACGTGGCTAAGGCAATCGATAGGATATTAACGCGGTTGTAGCGGTCAGCAATCCACGCAATTGGGATCGCGACCAAAGTGTAGAAAGTGGCGAAAGCGAGTCCGATAAGGAGTCCCATTTGGGTATTACTTAGATCGAGATCGGCCTGAATAAAAGGAGCCAGGATGCCCATGATCTGACGGTCAATAAAGTTAAATCCGTATACCACTGTGAGTAGGACAAGAGCATAGGTTCGATATCGTTTGCTGGGTTGGTTAGCTGGGCTCATACCTCTGGCTCGCTTCATTATTATAGGAGTGGTAAAACTACTGTAAGTGACGAACGAGGGCAAGATGAATCGAGCGCTTGCCGTGCGCTCTCGCTAAGCATCGAAATTGGGCAATTTGCCGAGCTTCTCGAGCGTTGCGATATTGCGTTGAGAGATGACATCGGTATCACCATAAGCACTCACTGCGGCGGTCACATCGGCTTCTCTGAGAATATGCAATGTCGGATAGGGTGATTGGTTGGTAGCGTTACCTAGGTCGCCAGTCTTGGTGTCTTCGAAACGATACCGTGGATGAAAGCTGGCTAATTGAAAAGTGCCCTCTAAACCCGCCTGCTCAACAAGCGCCTCGCAGTCTGCTATGAAGTGCCAAAAAGCATCGAAGTCATCAAAAGCATTGGGACAAATAATCAGCGTTGTTTGAAAATCATCGGATTGGTACAGGCTATCGAGCTCGAGCAGTAGCGTCTGCATGATGATCTGATCGGAGTTAGAGGGCTCTAATACGAACTTAATTTTCTCATTGGCGTAGGGGTGTCGAGCGAAAGGGCACAAGTTTAAGCCAATCACGATGCGCTCAAGCCACCGTCGTGTCCGTGCAATCGGATCTGATTGAGGCATGGATTAAAGAGAGTCTTCGAACAAGTGTCCGAGTTTGCCCGCTTTGGTGGCTAAATATTTTTCGTTATGCGGATTCTCGCCCGTGTGGATAGGTTGCCTCGCGTGAATAACGATACCCATTCCCTCTATGGCCATAAGTTTGCGCGGATTGTTGGTCATGAGAATCAGAGACCGAATTTGGAGGTGGTCGAACATAGGTTTGAGTAGGCTGTAGTCGCGCATATCAGCACCAAACCCCAAACGCTCGTTAGCCTCGACCGTATCCGCACCTTGGTCTTGCAAGTTGTACGCTCGGATCTTGTTGATGAGACCGATACCACGACCCTCTTGGCGCAGATAAAACAGAGCACCTCGCCCCTCGGCGGCGATCAAAGAAAGCGCGGAATTCAGCTGGCTGCCGCAATCGCAACGCAAGCTAAATAGGGCGTCTCCAGTAAGACATTCAGAGTGTACTCGAGCGAGGACGGGCTCGCCGTTAGAGACATCGCCCATCGTCAGTACGACGTGCTCTTTGCCGGATTCGGGGTCATCAAATCCGTGCATCATGAACTCACCTAAAGGTGTCGGTAGGCGAGATTGCGCTATAAATTCTACGGCCACAGAGTTGCTTCCTTAACAGATGCCGCAGTGTAGCAGGTTGACTTAAAGGTGGCGACCGTGCGGCAACAGTCGGGTTAAAGTAGAGCGCCCGCTAAAATCAGTATCGCCGCACTGATTACGCCGGCGATGAGATCATCGACCATGATGCCCCAGCCACCATGAACGTTTCCGTCAAACCAGCGAATGGGCCACGGTTTAGCGATATCAAGTAGCCGAAACAGAGTGAATCCTGCAAGCCACCAAAGGGGTTCTGCAGGCAGTAGCCAGAGAGTCATAAATAGCCCGGCAAATTCATCGATCACGATGCTGCCGTGATCATGCTCCTTCATTGCCCGCGCTGTGTGCGAACATGCATAAGTACCCAGAACCACCGTGGCTGCAATTAGGCAGCCTGACAACCAGAGCGGTAGCTGACTCAATCCAATGGCAAAAGGGAGAGCTGCGAGCGTACCCACAGTGCCTGGTGCTTTTGGCGCTAGACCAGAACCCAATCCAAGAGCAATGAAATGCCAGGGGCTAGCAAACAGAAAACGCCTAGTAGGTTGAAAGGCCATGATCAGTCCCTGCGCGAAAGATGGGGCGCGTATCGCCCCAGAGACTTCGATTGTGCACCGAGGATCAGTGCGATGGGCACTGAGTCTCGATGATTGCTACTGATAAACAGGAAATTCTCGACAGAGCGCGACCGCCTTTGCCTTCACGTCTGCAATCACAGTTTCAGAGGTGCCGTTATCCAGTGAGTCGAGCACATCGCACATCCAGTGAGTCAGGCGGATCGTCTCAGCTTCCTTGAATCCACGGGTGGTGATCGCTGGGGTTCCGACTCTGAGGCCAGAGGTAACGAAGGGTGAGCGAGGATCGTTGGGCACCGCGTTCTTATTCACGGTAATGTTCGCTGCACCCAGCGCGGCATCCGCATCGGTACCGGTGTAGTCTTTTCCAATCAAATCTACCAACATCAGGTGGTTGTCTGTGCCACCCGAGACGATCTTGAATCCGCGTTCCATAAAGGTAGCGGCCATGGCGCGAGCATTTGCGATAACTTGTTTTTGGTACTCAACGAACTCGGGGCTTTGAGCTTCTAAAAAGCTCACAGCTTTCGCCGCAATAACATGCATCAACGGTCCACCTTGACCGCCCGGGAAAACAGCCGAGTTGAATTTCTTGTGTAACTCTTCGTTATCGCGAGCCAAAATAATGCCACCGCGCGGGCCGCGCAGCGTTTTGTGGGTGGTTGACGTCACGACATCGGCGTAGGGCACGGGGTTGGGGTAGACGCCGGCGGCAACCAAGCCTGCAATGTGCGCCATATCGACCAGCAAATAAGCACCAACTTGATCGGCGATGGCTCTGAAGCGCGCCCAATCCATGATTCGAGAATAGGCAGAGAAGCCGGCAATAATGAGTTTAGGCTTGTGCTCGAGGGCTAATGCTTCCACTTGATCGTAGTCGATTTCTGCCGTTTCGCTGTTCAAGCCGTACTGAATTGCGTTATAGGTCTTGCCAGAAAAATTAGGTTTTGCGCCGTGAGTCAGGTGTCCACCATCGGCAAGACTTAATCCAAGGATGGTATCGCCGGGTTGCAAGAGCGCCAAAAATACCGCCGCATTCGCTTGTGATCCAGAGTGCGGCTGCACGTTGGCATACGCCGCACCAAAGAGGGCTTTAGCACGCTCAATCGCCAGGTCTTCGGCTTTATCGACAAACTCACAGCCGCCGTAGTAGCGTTTACCTGAGTAACCTTCGGCATATTTATTGGTCAGCTTGGTACCTTGCGCTTCCATGACGCGGGGGCTTGCGTAATTTTCAGAAGCGATCAGCTCAATATGGTCCTCTTGTCGCTGCTCTTCTTCGAGCATGGCGGCCCATAACACGGGATCAAAATCGGCGATGTTCATCGTTGATTTAAACATAGTGGCTTCCTGGTTGGCGGGCCTTGCTGCCCTCTAAAGAAGGCGCGATTTTACCCTACTTGGGTTAAAAAAATAACCGCTTTTTCACCCCTGTTCAGCGGATGTTGCAGAGTTGTTGCAGTCTGATAACGAATTACAGGCTGTTTAGAATGCGGTTGCTGTACCATCTTGCTTGCGTGTCTAAGATGCTGTTGTATTTCTATTTTTTTGATCCGGTCAGATAAGATTTCCAGGGTACAACGATGGCCTGATGCTTCAACGCAGTGCGCCCCAACAGCATTCTGAACTGCATGTTTTCACGATTGGTCAGGGTTACTTCTGCCGTAAAAGTCTGGCTGCCCAAAACGACAGGTGTTTCGATGACATAACGTAGCTCGGAGTGGCCTCCAGAATCGCGAACGGTGCGTTGATCTTTGACCATTGCGCTGCAGTGAATCTCGGTGTCATTACTTTTTTGTATCGGGTGGATGCCAAATCTGACCCAAACTTCACCGCCGTGATTAAAGGGCTCGATATAGAATGTATGCAGGGCACTTGTTCGCGCACCGGTGTCCACTTTTGCTTTGATGGCATCGATTCCGAGCTCTGGCAGTGCCAGCCACTCTCGCCATCCCACCTGTATGGGTTGTGTCATTGCCCAACTCACCTTACTAAAGCCGCAGTATCACCTGCTTCTATTGGATTTGCCAGCGCCGTAAAAACAGGCAATCGTAGCCACTCTTATCGCTCTGCAGGTAATATTCACAGCGCAAGTCGTGTACGTTGTGTCTTGAAAGCGTGAGATACTAAGCGCAACACGGCAGGAATCAATCAGGCCGAACGGTCACTGTGAGTCATATGAAAATAGCTATTCTGTCACGCAACCCTCGTTTGTATAGTACGCGCCGCTTGGTAGAGGCAGCCGAATCGCGAGGCCATGAGGTGCGAGTGATCGACACCCTTAAATGTTACATGGATATTACCAGTTCCAATCCTGCTATCTGGTACCAAGGCGCACCACTAGAAGACTTCGATGCAGTCATTCCTCGGATCGGTGCTTCTGTAACCACTTATGGCGCGGCCGTTATCCGGCAGTTTGAAATGATGGGTGTGTATTGCCTAACGGGATCGATTCCGCTCGGGCGATCGCGATCCAAGTTGCGAGCGCTGCAGCTGCTATCGCGCAAAGGGATTGGTATGCCCAAAACAGGCTTTGCTCACGATGTGCACAACACCCGAGAGCTGATCAAGCTTGTTGGCGGTGCACCGCTGGTTGTTAAGCTGCTTGAAGGCACGCAGGGCCGAGGGGTGGTGCTAGCTGAAACGATCAAAGCGGCCGAATCGGTGATCGACGCTTTCTGTGAATTAAAAGCGGATTTTTTGGTGCAAGAGTTTATTAAAGAGGCGGGCGGTTCTGATGTGCGCTGTTTTGTGATTGGCCGCAAGGTGGTAGCGGCGATGGAGCGAACTGCACAGAGTGGAGAGTTTCGCTCGAATTTGCACCGAGGTGGCTCAGCAGAAGTCACGAAGCTCACACCAGCAGAACGTCGAACGGCGATCAAAGCGTCTCAGGCAATGAGTCTTCAGGTCGCTGGTGTTGATATCTTGCGCAGTTCCAGAGGTCCACTGGTGATGGAGGTCAATTCGTCGCCAGGATTACAGGGTATTGAAGAGTCCACCGGGATCAATGTTGCCGGGAAAATCATTCGATTCGTAGAAGAAAATGCGAAGCCTTTGAGCCAGCGAGGGCACAACAAGGGCTAGCGATCGCTGCACAGACCGAGCTCCGCTCATAACTCAGGAGTAATAGTTCACCATGGCGCAACCGTTAATCATTGGCGGGGAAGAAATCCTCCCCAATAGCCGTCGTATTATTAATATCCCGGTTGCTCCGGTTTACACCCAAGATAGTCTGAGTCTTAACATTAACGTCGTGCGGGGCAAGCAAGA
>CBFHJC010000019.1:0-19366 GCA_965656045.1 Aequoribacter sp. | reverse complement strand
ACCATCCCTTTAATGCCGCTATGGTATCCATAAGTTGGCCGGCAATATCGAGTTCGTAAGCCGCATCAATCTCGCGTATGCAGGTTGGACTGGTGACGTTTATTTCGGTCAGAAAGTCTCCGATCACATCGAGTCCTACGAACAACAGCCCTTTTTCTTTCAAGCTTGGACCCACTTGCTCGGCAATCCAGCGATCTCTGTCGCTCAGTGGTTGAGCTCTGCCGGTCCCGCCAGCAGCCAGGTTACCCCGTGTTTCACCACTCGAAGGTACACGAGCCAGACAATAAGGTACCGGCTCACCATTGATCATCAGGATACGCTTGTCACCCTCTTTAATCTCGGGCAAATAACGCTGCGCCATAATGGTTTCAGTACCAAACTTAGTGAGCGTTTCTAAAATCACATTCACGTTCGGGTCGTCATATTTGACTCTAAAAATCGCACTGCCGCCCATCCCATCAAGGGGCTTGAAAATCACATCGCTATGCTCTGAATGAAAGCTTTTTAGGGCGTTGGGATCACGACTGACCAACAGAGGCGGGCAACACTCAGGAAACTGAGTGGCAAACATTTTTTCATTGCAGTCACGCAGAGATTGACAGCGATTGACCACCAGAGTGCCCAACTTTTCGGCCATTTCGAGCATGTGCGTGGTGTAGACGTATTCGTTATCAAAGGGTGGGTCTCGTCGCATTAAGATGACATCGAGGGTTGCGAGCTCAAGTGTCTCTGGTGCACCGTAGTCAAAGAAATGATCTGGATCTTTAAATACTTGTAAGGGTCGCATCCTACCGTAGGCTCGGCCCTCGGTGACGAACAAATCGCTGGGTGTCAGGTACCAAAGATCCCAACCGCGAGCGGCAGCTGCCCAGAGCATGGCGAGCGAGCTGTCTTTTTTATAATTGATCTGTTCGATTGGGTCCATGACAATGCCGATGGCTGTCATATTATCATCCTCGTAGTCAGGGGCCGCTACAGTGTAAAGTCACCAAAGCGCTGCTGTAAAATACTCAATGCTGTGAGTGGCGCGGTTTCAGTTCGCAAGACCCGCGGACCGAGTACCCAAGCTCTGAACGATTGCCTTTCGGCGGCTGTTACCTCGGTCTCTGAGAACCCGCCCTCTGGACCAATCAAGATGCAAGCGCTCGTCACGTTGCTCGGCCAAGCGGCGTGTTCCGATCGGTGGTGCAGAATTACGGCAAGGTCGGCTTGCGCTGTTTGGATCCATTGCTCGAGTGGTTGGATTGGATGCACCGTTGGCACCACTGCTCTACCACATTGCTCGCACGCCGCAATGGCCACTTTTTGCCAGTGGAGGCGACGTTTCTCTGCGCGTTCTGGCACCAGCTTAACATCGCAACGCTCGCTTGTGAGCGGATAGATCACGTTCACGCCAAGCTCGGTTGCTTTCTGAACCACGGTATCCATTCGATCGCCCTTTGAGATAACGATCCCAAGTTCAGTCAGTAAGGGCGATTCTGTGGTATTGAGAACGCGACTGAGGACACTGAAGTGGGCACATTTTTTCTCTTCGCCGATAAGCTCAGCTTGATAATCATGACCGTCACCATTGAACAGGGTGACCATTGCCCCGAGTTTTAACCTCAGCACGCGCAGTAAGTGCTGACTTGCACTAGACTCCAAGACAATATTGGTTTGCGGTACGAGGGTTTGAGGGGTGAAGATTCTATTGACTCGCAAAATATCCTGCACGCTTGAGTTCTGACACGATCGACATGATCGGCTCTACTTGGTTCATTGTATAGAAGTGTATCCCCGGCGCGCCAGATGCGAGTAATTTCTGACATAAATCGGTGATAAATGTTTGACCAAAGAGAGTGAGAGCAGCGTTGTCATTGCCAAAGTCAGCCAGTTTCTTATCGAGCCAGCGGGGAATATCTGCACCGCAGTTGCGTGAAAATCGAGCCAGATTGTCGTAGTTTGTGATTGGCATGATGCCCGGATAAATCGGCTTAGTAATACCCATCTGTCTGCAGCTGTCGACAAACGAGGTGTAGGCATCGACGCTGAAAAAATACTGTGTGATGGCGGCGTCAGCGCCGGCATCAAATTTTCTTTTTAAGTTCTCAACATCTGCCGAGTAGGACTTTGCTTCTGGGTGAATTTCGGGATACGCCGCCACTTCAATGGTGAACTGGTCACCGGTTTGCGCCCTGATGAACTTGACCAGCTCGCTGGCATACACCAACTGTTGACTGCCGCCGGCTCCGGAAGGCAAATCACCTCGCAAAGCCACCAAACGTTGGATGCCCATAGTTTGATAGTGACGCAGTAGCTCACTCATTCGATCTTCGGAATCAGTGCCAAAGCTCAGATGTGGCGCGACCTCGATGCCCAATTCGTGAATTGCCGAGACCGTGCCAATGGTGTTGTCTCGAGTGGATCCACCCGCACCATAAGTGACAGACACATAAGCGGGCTTTGTGGTGATCAGTGTCGGGATAACAACCGACAACAATTTTTCCCGCCCAGCATCGGTCTTGGGCGGGAAAAATTCATAGCTGAGTTGTTGCGTCGCCATTAGTACTTATAAGACTCCGATTTGAAGGGGCCCGCGACATCAACGTGGATGTAGTCGGCCTGCACTTTAGTCAGCCGAGTAATCACACCGCCGAATCCAGAGACCATGTGCTCTGCCACTTCCTCATCAAGGTGCTTGGGTAGCACTTCAACGGTAATGGCGTGCTGACGCAACTCGGGCTCAAGGTCTGCGAACTTGCGCTCATACAAATAAATTTGTGCCAGTACTTGGTTGGCAAAAGAGCCGTCCATGATGCGCGAGGGGTGACCGGTGGCATTGCCAAGGTTCACTAAGCGGCCTTCAGATAGCAGCAGCAGGTGGTCATTCTTGGCTCGGTCTCGGTAGACCGTGTGCACCTGTGGTTTGACCTCTTCCCACTCCCAGTTCTTGCGCATATAGGCAGTATCGATTTCGTTATCAAAGTGCCCAATATTACAGACAACTGCACCACTCTTGAGGGCTCTGAGCATGGCGGCATTACACACATTGTAGTTGCCGGTGGCGGTGACCAAGAGATCCACATTGCTCATGATAGTGTGATCGATACACTGATCAGTTTCATCATTAACGCCGTCAATGAATGGACTCACGACTTCATAGCCATCCATGCAGGCCTGCATGGCGCAGATGGGATCAACTTCAGTGACTTTCACAATCATGCCTTCTTGACGCAGCGATTGAGCTGAGCCTTTACCGACATCGCCGTAGCCAATAACCAAGGCTTTCTTGCCTGACAACAGGTGATCCGTCGCGCGCTTAACAGCATCGCTCAGACTGTGGCGGCAGCCGTACTTGTTGTCATTTTTAGCTTTCGTGACCGCATCGTTAACGTTAATCGCAGGTACTTTAAGTTGACCGGCTTTTACCATCTCGAGCAATCGATGAACGCCCGTGGTCGTCTCTTCGGTGATGCCGTGCACGTTCTCGAGTACCTGTGGATAGCGCTCATGCAAAATACCAGTCAAGTCGCCACCGTCGTCGAGGATCATGTTGGCATTCCAAGGTTTGCCATCCTTCAAGATCGTCTGTTCGATGCACCACTCGTACTCTTCTTCGGTTTCGCCTTTCCATGCATAAACAGGAATACCCGCGGCAGCGATGGCGGCTGCGGCATGATCTTGGGTCGAGAAAATGTTGCAGGAAGACCAGCGTACTTCTGCACCGAGTTCTACCAAGGTTTCGATCAGGACACCGGTTTGAATGGTCATGTGTATACAGCCGAGGATACGCGCGCCTGCAAGGGGTTGAGCGGCTTTATATTTGGCGCGCATGGCCATCAGCGCAGGCATTTCGCCTTCAGCGATACGGAGTTCTCGGCGACCCCAGTCGGCGAGTGAAAGATCTGCTACTTTATAGTCATCGAACGGTCGTAATTGGGTTACTGTGCTCATAGTCTGTTCCTCTGCCTTAAATCAAAAAAATGGGTTTATAGCGCTTGTCTTAAGAGATCAACTTTGTCGGTTTTTTCCCAAGTGAATTCGGGCTCTTCGCGGCCAAAATGACCATAACTGGCGGTTTTCCGATAAATCGGACGCTTCAGGTCTAACATAGCCACTAGGCCGCCCGCCCTTAAATCAAAATGTTCTCTGATCAGTTGCACGATCGTGCTGTCTGGCACAGTACCGGTGCCAAAAGTATTGATCGAAATCGAGGTGGGTTCAGAGACGCCGATAGCGTAGCTCACCTGTATTTCACAGCGTTTTGCAAGACCTGCCGCGACGATATTCTTTGCCACGTAACGACCTGCATAGGCCGCTGATCGATCCACTTTAGAGGGGTCCTTGCCAGAGAACGCCCCGCCACCGTGCCGTGCCATGCCACCATAGGTATCGACAATAATTTTTCTGCCAGTTAAACCGCAATCTCCGACCGGACCGCCGATAATAAATCGACCGGTTGGATTGATATGATATTGAGTGTCGCCATGGAGCCACTCTGCCGGCAGCACCGGACGGATAATGTGCTCAAGCACGAGAGCTTGCAGTTCTGTCTGGCTGATGTCTTCATCATGTTGCGTTGACAGCACCACGGCGTCGACCGCAACGGGGCGACCCGCTTCGTAGCGCAGTGTGACCTGACTTTTGGCATCCGGTCTCAGCCATTCCAGCTGACCGCTTTTGCGCAGCTCGGCTTGGCGTTCTACCAGTCGGTGAGCGAAGAAGATGGGCGCCGGCATCAGTGTCTCTGTTTCATCGGTCGCATATCCGAACATAAGCCCTTGGTCACCGGCACCCTGTTCTTTGGAGTCGGTCTCATCGACGCCAGCGGCAATATCGCCTGACTGTTTACCGATCGCGTTGAGTACCGCACATGAGGCGCCATCAAACCCCACTTTAGAACTGTTATAACCGATATCTAATACCACTCCGCGCACGATATCTTCTAAGTCAACATAGGTGTTGGTTCTGACTTCGCCGGCAACAATCACCATCCCTGTTTTGACTAGGGTTTCGACTGCTACTCGAGAGTCGGGATCATCTTTTAACATCGCATCTAGAATAGCGTCTGATATTTGATCGGCCACTTTGTCGGGATGACCCTCAGATACTGATTCCGAGGTAAAGATTGAATACTCGCTCATAGTTGTTCCTATATTAAAGACGTTGAAACTGTCTTATTTGAAGTTGAAATCCGTTGCGCTGAGCTAAGATGGTTTGGGTGAGTTCTGCAAGCCCGGCAGCCTGTGCCCACGAACTCAGCTCTTCTGGTTCAAAGCCAAGCCACAGGTCACCACAGGCCGTGTGAGCCCACGTTTGCTCATGTCGACAGAGTTCGGTGATCGTGACTATGCCTCGCGGTGCCAGAAGGCGTCGTATATCTCTGAAGATTTGCGCGGGAGCTGCCACATGGTGGAGTACCATATTAGTCACAATGCAGTGAAAACTCTCTGCCGCGAGTGCGTCTGTGGTGGTGTCCCCACTGACATAAGTTGTGTTGTCGAGGCCAAGTTCATGGCAGTAGCGCTGCGCTTTTGCAAGCATCTCTGCGCTGGTGTCGAGCGCCGTGACCCTAGTGAATCGACGGCTTAGCTCGGGCAAGAATGCGCCATCACCAGGCCCGATCTCTAAAGCGCACGCGCCCTCACTGAAAGCGGTGTTGTCGAGCAGTTGCGCAACAGCGTCGCCATAGTGGTAATGATCTGCGATCAAATCCTGCTCGTTTCTAAATTTGTCAGCATTGGCCTTAAAAAATGCGACTGAGGCATTGGCTCGCGCGCTGTAGATTGCAGACAACCGATCTGTAGTCTCAATCGGGAGTGTCACAACCGAGGCCTCGGTCAAGATCGCTTTTCGGAGTGCGTCTAGGGGTGCACACCCCGTCACCGTGTGTTGCCGATAAAAAATAGAGTTGCCCTCGCGGCGACTTGAGACCAGCTGTGCCTGCAACAGTATTTTTAAGTGGTGGCTCAGAGCGGATTGACGGATGTCCAAAATATCGACCAGCTCGCCCACGCTGAACGAGTTTTCGTGGAGTAGCGCCAATACCTGGATACGAGAGCTATCGGCGGCCGCTTTGCATAGGGCGGCGGCTGATGCGCTGTCGTCGGCGGTCACCGGCGTTGTTAAAGAGAGAAGTGTCGACATGCGCGGAGCATACAGCAAGAAGAAATCTATATCAAAATTTTTTGATATAGATTTGATTGGTCTATTTTCGGTGCTTATTTGGAGGCGAGATTATTTGCCCTGACGGACGCGATAAGCGAGAATACGCGCCTTATAGTCCCGCTACCCCTGATGCCTTTGGAGAACGCCATGGTTTCCCGAACAGAACTCGCGAATGCGATACGTGCGCTATCGATGGATGCCGTGCAACAAGCCAACTCCGGTCACCCCGGTGCACCCATGGGCATGGCGGATATCGCCGAAGTCCTGTGGAATGATTTTTTGAACCACAATCCCACGGATCCGAGCTGGCCAAACCGAGATCGCTTTGTGTTATCGAACGGTCATGGTTCCATGTTGATCTACTCATTATTGCATCTGAGTGGCTACGACTTGCCAATCGATGAGTTAAAGCAGTTCCGTCAATTGCACAGTAAAACACCGGGCCATCCTGAGTATGGCTACACGCCAGGGGTTGAGACCACCACTGGACCCTTGGGTCAGGGTATAGCCAATGCAGTAGGAATGGCGCTGGCCGAGAAGATTTTGGCGGCGCACTTCAATCGCGACCATTTCGATGTCGTGAATCACTTCACCTATGTGTTCTTGGGTGATGGCTGTCTGATGGAGGGTATCTCGCACGAGGTGTGTTCCCTAGCGGGCACCTTGGGGCTTGGTAAGCTGATCGCAATCTATGACGATAACGGGATTTCAATCGACGGCGAAGTTGAAGGCTGGTTCACCGACAATACGGCGGAGCGTTTTAAGGCCTACGGATGGCAAGTGATCGAGGCGGTTGATGGTCACGACTCCGAGCAGGTTAAAGCAGCGATCGAACTGGCGCGCTCAGAGACCGCCAAACCGACGCTCATTTGTGCGCGCACAGTGATTGGTAAGGGCGCTCCCACTAAGCAGGGCACTGAATCATGCCATGGCGCCCCATTGGGTGCAGAAGAAATAGCAGCAACTCGCGCAGCGATTGGTTGGACGCATCCACCTTTCGAGATACCTGCCGATATTTACGAAGGCTGGAGCGCTGTGACGCGTGGGGCTCAGCTTCAGTCAGCTTGGGAGCAAAAGCTCGCCGACTATGGCCAGCAGTTTCCTGAGCTTGCAGTCGAGTTTCAGCGACGAATCAATGGAGAGTTACCAGCAGATTTCGAAGCGATGGCAGATGCGTTTATCGAGCACGCACAGGCAGAAGGCGCCACCATAGCGTCCCGTAAAGCATCGCAGAATGCGATCGAAGCCTACGCCCGCGCGCTCCCTGAGCTACTCGGTGGATCAGCTGATCTGGCGGGCTCAAACTTGACCCTGTGGTCGGGCTCTAAAGGCGTATCAGCGGAAGACGCTGCAGGTAACTACATTTATTACGGCGTACGTGAGTTTGGCATGTCTGCCATCATGAACGGCATCGCTCTCCATGGCGGGTTTATCCCGTATGGCGCGACCTTTCTTATTTTTATGGAATATGCCCGTAACGCTGTGCGTATGGCCGCGCTCATGGGTCAGCAGAGTATTTTTGTGTATACCCACGATTCGATTGGTTTAGGTGAAGATGGACCAACCCACCAACCAGTAGAGCAACTCACCGCGCTGCGTGCCACACCGAATCTTGTCACGTGGCGACCCTGCGATGCGGTTGAATCAGCTGTCGCCTGGAAAGAAGCGTTACTCCGTCAGGACGGTCCCTCAGCGTTGGTGTTCTCGCGACAAAATTGCCCACACCAAATTCGGAGCCCCGAGGTTTTGAGCACGGTAGCCAGAGGCGCATACGTTCTTAGCGACAGCGAACGGCATCCGGAACTGATCTTGATTGCAACCGGGTCAGAAGTGGCTTTAGCACAGCAGGCCGCTGATGAATTTCGGGCTCAAGGCCGGGCAGTGCGGGTCGTCTCTATGCCGAGTCCTGAACAGTTTGAGGCTCAAGATGCACTCTACAAAGAATCAGTGCTGCCAAGCGATGTGCTTGCTCGTGTTGCCATCGAGGCGCTTCACCAAGACTTTTGGTTTAAGTATGTCGGACTCGACGGACGCATTGTCGGGATGAATAGCTTTGGAGAGTCCGCGCCGGCAGCTGCACTTTACGAACATTTTGACATTACTGTTGGCGCTGTTTTAGCGTGCGCAGAAGAATTGCTCGACTAGGGAGATCAGCTTGCGCGTTGCGATCAATGGCTACGGACGAATCGGACGCAGTATATTGCGCGCCTTTTTTGAGCGAGGCGGTCCTTCGAACCTCGAGCTGGTTGCCATTAATGAGCTGGCAGATGCTCGGACAATTGCACATTTGACCCGTTACGATAGCACGCACGGACGGTTTCCGCTGGCGCTTGAATGCCGGGACGAGCAGATTCTTATCGCGGGTTCAACCATTGCCTTGTCTCATGAACCGGATGCTGCCCTGTGTCCTTGGCGCGACCTCGAGATAGATTTGGTGCTTGAGTGTACTGGCGTGACGGGTGATCGTCAGATTGCGCAGTGGCACGCCGACGCGGGTGCACCGCGGCTTCTATTTTCTCAGCCCGCCGCTGCAGATATCGACGCGACGGTAGTATTTGGAGTGAACGAGAATAGCCTGAGCGCTGAGCATTCGGTGGCGTCAGCAGGTTCCTGTACGACCAATGCGGTAGTCCCTGTGATTGACGTATTAGACCGCACCTTTGGAATCGACTGCGGCACCATTACGACGATACATTCGGCGATGAATGATCAGCCCGTATTGGACGCGTATCACCACAATGATCTGCGTAAAACGCGCGCCGCATCGCAATCCATTATTCCTATTAACACTCAGCTGGCAAAAGGTATTGATCGTATTTTGCCGCATTTGGGTCAGCGCTTTACTGCGCAAGCGCTCCGAGTGCCGACCACCAACGTCTCCGCGATCGACCTGACCGTTTATGTGGCGCAAGATACCACAGTTGATGCGGTCAACTCCGCGCTCAGTGCCGCTTCGCAATCGCTGTATGGTGGGGTATTGGGATACACCACTGAGCCGCTTGCGTCTTGCGATTTTAATCATGATCCTCGCTCTAGTATTGTCGATGCCAGTCAAACCAGTGTGAGTGGTGCCCGATTGGTGAAAGTGCTCATCTGGTTCGATAATGAATGGGGCTATGCCAATAGAATGTTAGACGTCGCCGAATATTGGTCGACACAAGTCCAGGGGAGTTCGCACTAATGCCCATACTAACGATGCAAGAGCTCAATTTAACGGGGTTGAGAGTATTGATTCGCGAAGATCTCAATGTGCCGATCACCCGGGGGGAAGTGAGTAGCGACGCCAGAATTCGAGCGGCCCTGCCCACTATCCAGCAAGCACTTGATGGTGGTGCTGCGGTTATTTTAATGTCGCATTTGGGTAGACCGGAAGAAGGCGAGTACACCGACGAATACTCCCTTGCGCCTGTTGCCAGGCGGCTCTCAGAGATGCTGGGGCAAGACGTGGGTATTCAGGCGGGCTGGAGGTCTGGGGTCGATGTCCAACCAGGGCAGGTGGTACTGCTCGAAAACGTCCGCTTCAATGTCGGCGAAAAAAGTAATTCAGCTGAGCTCGGAGCGGCCTACGCAGCGCTATGCGACGTCTTTGTGATGGATGCGTTTGGCACTGCTCATAGAGCGCAAGCATCGACCCATGCCGTGGCACAACATGCCCCTATTGCCTGCGCAGGGCCGCTGCTGGTGGCTGAGCTGTCGGCTCTGGAGACAGCGCTGACAAACCCCTCACGGCCCTTTACCGCTATCGTTGGTGGCTCTAAGGTTTCAACCAAACTGACGGTACTAGAAACACTGTCTACTCGCGTTGATCAGCTTATTGTCGGGGGAGGTATCGCGAATACCTTTTTAAAAGCGGCTGGGTTTCCTATCGGCCGATCGCTGTGCGAGGATGACTTAGTCGATGTGGCCAAGGCTTTGCTGACCAAAGTCAATATTCCATTGCCAGTCGATGTAGTGACTGCAAAACACCTCGGTCAGGATGCGGTTGGCGTCATCAAGCGCGTGTCTGAGGTCGCCGACGATGACATGATTCTAGATATTGGCCCGGAAACTTCCGCATTGCTGGCCGATCAATTAAAGAGCAGTGGCACCATCATTTGGAATGGCCCGGTGGGTGTTTTTGAGATACCCGCGTTTGCGGCTGGCACTGAAGCTTTGGCGAAAGCGATTGCCGCGAGTGACGGTTTTAGCATTGCTGGCGGGGGTGATACTTTAGCGGCGATAGATCAGTTTAATATTGCAGCGCAGGTATCGTATATTTCGACCGGTGGCGGTGCTTTTCTGGAATATGTGGAAGGAAAACAATTACCGGCTGTGACTGCGCTCGAGCAGCATGCCGCCAACTCACGGAGATAATCATGGCTTTAATCAGCTTGCGTCAATTGCTCGATCATGCAGCCGAACACGGCTACGGTGTGCCCGCATTTAATGTGAACAATTTAGAGCAGACGCGCGCCATCATGGAAGCCGCTGCCGAAACCAATTCCCCAGTGATTATGCAGGCCAGCGCGGGTGCCCGAAAATATGCGGGTGCCCCATTTTTGCAGCATATGATTGCCGCAGCTATCGAAGAGTTTCCCTCGATTCCGGTTGTAATGCACCAAGACCACGGCGTGTCACCTGCGGTCTGCCAACAATCGATTCAGCTGGGTTTCAGTTCCGTCATGATGGATGGCTCCCTCGGCGACGATGGCAAGACACCCATGGATTATGACTACAACGTCCGAGTGACTCGACAAGTGGTTGAAATGGCGCATGCGTGTGGCGTTTCAGTGGAGGGAGAGCTGGGGTGTTTGGGTTCACTCGAGACCGGTGAGGCGGGTGAAGAGGATGGTATCGGAGCGAGTGGGAAGCTGACTCACGACCAAATGCTGACAGATCCGGATGAAGCAGCGGACTTCGTGGCTGCAACCGGCGTTGATGCTTTGGCAATTGCGTGTGGCACCAGCCACGGGGCTTACAAGTTCACTCGGCCACCCACAGGCGATATTCTGGCGATTGATCGAATCCGCGAGATTCACCGACGCATACCCAATACGCATCTCGTGATGCATGGCTCTTCGTCGGTACCGCAAGAATGGCTGGCGATTATCAATGAGTATGGCGGTTCTATCCCAGAGACATACGGGGTTCCACTCGAGCAGATTCAAGAGGGGATCCGCCACGGGGTGCGTAAAGTCAATATCGACACTGATCTGCGGCTGGCCTCTACGGGCGCTATTCGCCGATTCTTAGCACAGAACCCGGCGGAGTTTGATCCACGGAAGTATCTGGCGCAGAGCATCACGGCAATGAAAGAGGTGTGCATTGCTCGCTATGAGGCCTTCGGTACAGCGGGGCAGGCTAGCTCGATTAAGCCCATTCCCTTGAGCGGGGCGGCAGAAGCTTACGCACGAGGATCTTGGTAAGTTCGGCAGTTAAGCGTGTGAGTTAGCGCCCACTGCCAAGCGCATGGTGATGTGGTCTATGCCATCTTCGTCATAGACGCTTCCTTCAGCGATAAAGCCGAGCGATTGATAAAACCCCTGCAGTCGCGCTTGGGCTCCGATCAGAATGTCACGGGTCGGCTCAAGCTGACGGCATCGGGCGATAGCCTGTTGGACCAGCTCTTGCCCAAGATGTTGGTTTCGATAGCGAAGCCCGACCGTGATGCGTCCGATCGAAATAGCGTCTGCATAGGCCACCCCAACAGGCAGGATGCGCGCTGTTCCCATCAGCTGTGTGCCATCGTAGCCCATGAGATGCTCGGCCAGGAAGTCTTTGCCATCTAGATCTTGATAGGCACATTCCTGCTCTACCACAAACACTTCCGACCGCAGACGCAGTATTTGATAAAGGTCTGAACTACTCAGTTCATCGAATGTAAACCAATTCCACCGCGTCATTGTCATGAGTTGTTTTCCAATTTCGGAGAATTCGTGCGAATCTTTTGTGACCTTCTAGTTTACTGCTAGACTAGCCCAAACTGCGAGCAATTCGGATGGTTTGCTCGCGCTTTCTAACTGGGACACAGTATGTTCGCGAATGCGGAATTATCGAAAGATTTCACGCTCTTAAATCAACAGTCAAAAACGCTGGTGCGCGATTTACTCGAGGTGGTCAACGTCCCGTTTATTCCAACCGAGGTGGAGGCGACTCCATCGGGTAACTTTCGCGGTTTCGATCTTGGCAAGATTTACGTGATTGAGCGCGGCACGATTGCCGTGAGATATCGTGGTCGCAGTCTGTATGTCCTCGAGCAGGGTGATATTCTGCTACCAGATATTGCAGGTGACTCGTTGCAAGATGCGACGGTCAGTTACGGTAGTGAATCGGGTGCCACTTTACAGGGTTATCCCGGGATCGAGTTTATGCGCAGAGTGCTGTCTGATCCAGAGGCGATGAAGCTCTGGACGCGTCTACTGATTACTCAAGTTGGTTTGTCGGCACGAGTCACGGCTGGCGCGGCTCAAGCGCAGGTGAAAGTGACCCCTGGTTTTCAGGTATATCAGCCCGGCGACGTGATCATCCATCAAGGCGACACGGCTGATTTTGTGTTCAATCTGTCGAGTGGGCTCGCCGAGGTGGTTGTCGATGATGTTACGGTCGGCACCATTACGGATGGCGAAATTTTTGGTGCGATGGCGGCTTTGACCCATCGCCCGAGGTCTGCGACGGTCCGAGCAAAAACCGAGTGCTCGGTCGTCAAGGTCCCAGAGAGCCAGTTTACCGACATGATCTCAACCAATCCCAAGACCATTCACGCTTTGATGATCGATATGGCAAATGCGATCGTTAACCTGAACGAACAGCTCGTATCGGAGCGCGCCAAAAACGCGCCAGAAGAGTAACTCAACCCCCTTGTTTAATGCCTAACTGGACCGTCAATAATGTCTGACTTACCCACTGTAATAGAACCGGATGAATCCGTCTCCTTGCGCGATTATGCTGAAAAAGCGTATCTCGATTATTCGATGTATGTAATTTTGGATCGCGCTTTGCCCAACGTGGGCGATGGGTTAAAGCCAGTTCAGCGCCGTATCATTTATGCCATGAGCGAGCTGGGATTAAAGGCGACCGCAAAATATAAGAAATCTGCTCGGACTGTCGGTGATGTGATTGGTAAGTTTCATCCCCACGGTGACAGTGCAGCCTATGAAGCGATGGTCTTAATGGCGCAACCTTTCAGCTATCGCTACCCTCTGGTCGATGGCCAGGGTAACTGGGGTTCAGCTGATGATCCCAAGTCATTTGCGGCGATGCGTTATACCGAATCACGATTGACAGGTTACGCTGATGCCCTCCTTGGGGAGCTCGGGCAAGGCACAGTAGATTGGACGCCCAATTTCGATGGCACTATGGACGAACCCTCGGTGCTACCTGCGCAAGTCCCAAACGTGCTGCTCAACGGCACGACCGGAATCGCGGTTGGAATGGCAACCGATATTCCGCCCCACAACTTGCGGGAAGTGGTGACCGCAACGATTCGATTGCTCGAGTATCCGAAGTCTACGGTTGATGATTTGTGCGAGCATATCCAAGCACCGGACTTTCCGACCACTGCAGAAATTATTACCTCTCGAGAAGATATCAAGGCGTTTTACCGGAGTGGCCGCGGTTCGATAAAAATGCGAGCCCATTGGGTCAAGGAAGATGGAGCGATCATTATCGATGCCATTCCTTATCAGGTCTCCGGTGCGCGTGTGCTTGAACAGATTGCGGCTCAGATGCAGGCTAAAAAGTTGCCTTTGGTCAGCGATTTGAGAGACGAGTCAGATCATGAGAATCCGACGCGTTTAGTGATTGTGCCTAAATCGAATCGAGTTGATATCGAAGCGCTCATGTCACATCTGTTTGCGACCACTGATTTAGAGCGCAGTTATCGAATTAACTTAAATTTGATCGGGAATGATGGTCGGCCGGCGGTGAAATCACTCGATACGATTTTGCGCGAGTGGCTGGCGTTCAGAACGGAAACTGTGACACGCAGACTCCAGTACCGGCTTGAAAAAGTGTTGGCCCGACTGCACTTGTTGGAAGGCTATTTGGTGGCCTATCTCAACATTGATGAGGTGATTCATATCATCCGCACCGAGGATAAACCGAAAGCGGTGTTGATTGAGCGTTTTGGCCTCTCGGATGCTCAGGCAGAAGCGGTATTAGAGCTAAAGCTGCGCAACTTAGCGAAGCTCGAAGAGATGAAAATCAAGGGTGAGCAAGATGAGCTTAATCTTGAGCGAGAGCAACTTGAGTTAACGCTTGGATCTACGGCGCGAATGCGCACCCTTATCAAGAAGGAGCTGCTGGCAATTGCTGATCGCTTTGGGGATGAAAGATCTTCTCCCTTGGTGCAACGTGCCGAGGCGAAAGCGTTCTCTGAGAAAGAATTAATGTCGACCGAGCCGGTGACGGTCGTGCTATCTGCCAAAGGGTGGATACGAGCGGCCAAGGGCCATGATGTCGATCCAGAGAGTCTGAGTTACAAAGCTGGCGATGCGTTTAGTTTAGCGGCAGCTGGGCGCAGTAACCAAAGTGCGATTTTGATTGATGACACGGGGCGTGCGTACACCTTGCCCAGTCATAACCTTCCCTCAGCGCGTGGGCAGGGTGAGCCCGTTACCGGGAGAATCAATCCGCCCACAGGGTCGAGCTTTAAAGCCTTATTGATGGGTGATGAAAAAGATAAAGTCCTGTTGGCGAGCGATGCAGGCTATGGCTTTGTCACTGAGCTTGGTCATTTGATGGCGAAGAACAAGGCGGGCAAGTCGGTTTTAAATCTTCCACCGGGAGCACAGGTATTGTCGCCTGCTTTAATTCCAGCGGGTGATGATTTGCTGGTGGCGAGTGTATCTAGTGAGGGCAGATTATTGGTGTTCCCACTGTCTGACCTGCCCGAGTTGGCGCGCGGAAAAGGGAATAAGATTATTTCGATACCGAGCGCTAGAGTTAAAACCCGTGAGGAAATGATGACGGCCGTTGCGGTATTAACGCCAGAGTCTAAATTGGTCTTGCATGCGGGTAAGAGGCACCTGAGTCTCAAGCTTCAAGAGCTTGATCACTACCGAGGCGAGCGCGGCCGACGCGGTAGTAAGCTGCCCAGAGGTTTACAGAATGTAGACTTTTTAGTCGCAGAGCATCCTTCGGTCAGCTGATTTTTGGCGTATATTTTTCGGCCTGCTCCGCCAGTAGCTGTTTGGTTTCTGGCGGGATACCGACCACGCTGGCAAACTGTTGAATGAGTGGGCCCAACTGATAGTTTTCATCGAACGGTGGCTGATCGATTAAATCGCTCTCGAGCCAGAGCAGCCCGTCTTGTTGAAAGGCTTGTTCGAGATGGTCGAAGATATTCTGCACGTACAAATCGGCGTAGAAGCTGTGGTCATCGAGCGGTTTTAAATCAGAGCGCCCCAGAACACAGCGCACTTGATAGCGCAGGTGGCTGCTATCTTCTTGCCTTTTGCACAGCATCTGCAGTAATAAGGCGGCTTGTATTGCAGACCTGGCCGCCTGTCGCCCACCCTGGTCCGAGAAAATCAGCGCAACGCGGAGTTGTCGCACGACTCTCAGTTTTCCGCCGTAGGTTGCGGTGGCGGTATGGAGGCATTGGTAGAGCCTCTGGGTATATCGCTCGAGCGAGTCTTCGTTCAGCGTGTCGACGTAATGTTCGAGAGAGTCGAGCGAGACTATCACGATCACTGTAGGGTTAATCGCCGCCGGCGGTTGGTCGAGGTCTGTTTGTTGTGCCAAGAGTTCCAGTGGCAGCGCCATCAATCGTTCACTGATGGCATCAATTTCATTTGCAGATTCGATCGCTTCGGCTGTGCTTGGGATTTGCCGCTTAAGTTCGGTAAGCGATCGAGAGTACACCCGGCCTAGCTGGGACCCGAGCCCCCCCATCGCGGCGGCAATGAGAACTGCAAGTCCAGCGAGAGTCCAAGTTTGTTGTGCGCGTAAGTCGCTCGCGAGTTGATGACCGTAGTAGATCTTCAATTGTGCCCGAACCGTATTATCAACCGTGACCGGTACCACATGAAACATTGGTCGTGTTTGCCCGACTTTGGCGATGACATCACCGCGATCGTTTGTCAGTACGGCGCCGCTCATCCAGTCCGCGCGCAGCGCACGATTCAGGATGGCGGCAAGCGCGAGTTCGTCTTGGTTGACAGCGGCCAGGTTGACTTGCGTAGCGAGCTGCTCGGCAAGCGCTAAACTGATGATTTTGGTTTGTTCGGACGCAATATGACGCGACGACAAGGTCATCAGATAGACTAGAACAAGGGTAGAAACCAGCGTAATGACAGCAGCGGCAAGACCGAGCTGCTGTCGTATCCCAAGATCTCTCAACAATTTCGGCACGGTCATATGGGCTCCAAAGCTGCTGCAGAATAACTCACCGAAGCGTAATTTGCGACTCCGCTAACGCTTGTGTCTTGGCATGGTACCAGTAAACTACGTCTCTCACCGATATAGAGGATATCGCTTTTGTCTCAGATCATATTAGCTACCTTTTCTGGGAGAGATGTGCCCGGCTTGACGTCGAAGATGATGGCGCTGTGCGCGGAGTGTCAGAGCGATATTTTAGATGTCGGACAATCGGTCATTCACGATCGATTATCGATTGGTTTGTTAGTGAGTGTGAGTAGTGAGCGAGCCGATCGATTGCAACAGTCGCTCGAGGTCATGTGTCAATCAGAGGGCCTGTCTTTAGATTGGGAACATGTCACCGAAGACCGCTACACCGATTGGGTCAATGCTCAGGGACAGCCGCGCTACATTGTGACTTTGCTTGCACGTCGAGTGAGCGCTGAGCATATTGCGGCTTTGGGCGCTGTTGTGTACCGCCATGGATTGAATATTGATGGCATCACGCGCTTATCAGGGCGAATTCCTCTTGGACCTGTGCCGCCATCAAGTAAGGCCTGTGTGGAGTTTTCAGTACGGGGACAAACTGCTGACAGAGCTCAGTTTAGGCGTGAGCTGATGTCAGTTGCGAGCCGACTGGATATCGATTTGGCCTTTCAGCAAGATGATATGTATCGTCGCAATCGTCGACTGGTTGTGTTTGATATGGACTCCACCTTGATAGAAGCTGAGGTGATCGACGAACTCGCTAAACGAGCGGGCGTTGGCGAGCAGGTCATGTCGATTACGGACCGAGCCATGCGTGGTGAGCTCAATTTTAAAGACAGCTTTAGCGAGAGAGTCGCCCTTTTAAAGGGTTTGTCTGCCTCGGTGCTCGAGGACATTGCAAACACTTTGCCTGTGACCGAAGGTGCCGCTCATTTGATCAGTGTATTGCGCCGATTAGGTTATCGTACCGCCATTGTTTCAGGGGGCTTCACCTACTTTGCGAAGGCTCTGCAAGCTCAGTTAGGGATAGACTACGTGTTTGCAAATGAGCTCGATATCGAGAACGGCTTGGTTACTGGGCGCGTCACCGGGGATGTAGTAGACGGCGAAAGAAAAGCACAATTGTTGCGTCAGCTCGCGCAGGCAGAAGACATCAGCCTGCAGCAGGTTATCGCTGTCGGCGATGGTGCCAATGATCTTCCAATGCTTTCAATAGCGGGTCTCGGTATCGCATTTCGGGCGAAGCCTTTGGTGCAAGAAGCTGCCGAGCAATCGATTTCTACCTTGGGATTGGACGCCATCTTGTATCTGTTGGGTATCTCGGACCGCTACCAATCACCGCTCTAGCGATTCAAAGGCTCAACGGTGAGCGCTTTGATTGTCATGATTACACCAGACTGTAATGCTGCAGCTCGCAGCTGCCAGTGGTTAGCTCTGGGCGACTTACAGGTCATGCCAAAGCGCATTAAACGGCTTGTGTGCGGACGAGGTCGACAAGGGAGTGATGCTCGCCGACGCTGAGTCGACAGGACTTAACGTAAAGTGACAGTAGGTAGAAGTGGCGTTGACCAAACGGCTCAATACGAGTTCGCGTGACTCATTACTGCACTGTAAAGAAAGTGTTTGCCCTTCTTTAAATCCTAACCTCGGTGCAATGAGGCCTTCGGGCTCGCCAGTTAGAGCTATGCCCGGTAAAAAGATGACGGGAACTGCTTTGGGGTTGGGTCCGTTATCGTCAGCAGCTCGCGCAGTGGCATGAACAGCGGCAGCACTCAAAAGTGAGACGCCAATTAAAGTATTGGCGTTATCTAGCTGGCTTACCCAGCGGATCGTTGCTAGGGTCCAGTCACTTGCTCCACGCTCGCGCAAGCTCACGATGTCGCCATTTTTGACGTCTCTGGGCATCACATCTTGCCATTCCAGACAGTAACCGCCAGAGCTAATATTGATGATGTTGACTTGGTGTATGGGGTGTACTTGATCTCGTATTGATGGTCTTGATTCTGCCATCGGCTCCTGCGTCAAGCCGGCGCCATTGGCATCGTGTGGGTGGCCCGAGCTTTGCTGTGTGGTTGCACCACCTGCCTTGGCTAAAAGCTGCTGATAGATACCCTCGAGACCAACGACAACATCCATAGAGTTTGAGCCTCTGATTCTTTTGTCGCCCCGTCGATGCGCTTTGCTAAAACAGCTTAAGAGGTGTCGTGTTACTTCTGGGGTGAGGCTCTGATGTGGCTCTGTTTGGGCGAGATCGGAGGACGCTTCAGCTTCAGTTTCACTGGCGCGTAATCGAGTGACTAAGGGCTCGACCAAGATGAACCGGGAGTGTCGATTATCAGAGGTGTGATCTACGCCTTGGGTGTACATGGGGGCAGAATCGCGACTCAGATCAATCGTGAAAAGACCGTCATTCGACGATTCCTTGATCAGGTGGAAAGCATGTCGATAACGGTACAAATAACGATAGACGTGCGCGATATCTTCAGATTTTAGTTGGTGAGGTCGACAACAACCCAGCAAGCTAATCTGAACAAAACGAGTTCTTATTGAGCAGGGCCCATCGAGCTCATCGGTCACCTTAACGTCAGCCAATTGTTGTTGCTCGGCCAATAGGTAAAGCTGGTTCAGTTCTAGCCACGCGCCCACACCGATCGGTTTTGCCAATCTCATGGTGTGTAAGAACCGTCTACCCATGAGTGATACCGCCTTGTGCAGACTTTCGCAGATGACCTTCGCTGGGCTGATGTTGTGCGCAAGCGCCCGCTCGTCGATCATTTGAAGAGCAATCATGGTGTAGGCTGTGGTTAGCTGCTTGTTGAGGTTGTCTGCTAGCTCATAGCTCTCACGCTCGGTCGCCGATGCACCAGACTCTGAGGGACCGAAGCAAAGAGAT
>CBFHJC010000018.1:0-19646 GCA_965656045.1 Aequoribacter sp. | reverse complement strand
CTCATCAAGAAAACATTTGCTTGCTATCAAATACGATCATGAGCTTGCACTTACGATCTAACTCCGTAAAGTAACCCGAGGGCATGAAGCCCTGAAGATCACAATTTTCTGTTTCTGTTAACAAGGAGGTTAACATGCAAGGATTACCTATTGCGGTGCGCGACACCCTGTGCGGCCGGTCACCCATAATCAATGCGCCAGTGGTCAAGTTCGGCAATCAACGCAATAAAACAACCCAAGCCGTTCTCAAACTGCTTCTCAATAGCGACTTGTCGGAGTGTAGCGCTGACACCATTTCTCAATCGCTTGGGATGAGTTCAAGTACACTTAGACGCCGTTTGAAGGAGGATAGCACCTGCTTCTCTTACCTCAGTGATAGAGCGAGGCAGTATCGTTGCGAGCAGCTTCTCAAGGAACGCTGGCTTCCGGGAAAGAGTCTCGCGTATGAGCTGGGTTATACCGAGCCAAACTCATTTTATCGTGCTTTTAAGCGCTGGACTGGCCTGCCGTTTCGCGAGTACAAGCGACGACTGCACTAGTCACTTAGTGAGTGCGCAGGGCCATTAATACCTTGAATTCCAGCGCCTGCGCTAAACCTCTGTGGCCTCCCAACAAAGTGCGCTACACTAGCGCACTGCGCCACAAGGCGTTCATCAGCTACCCTTAAGGAGACAAGGCATGAGTGTTCAAGTCGGTGATACGTTCCCAAGCTGCACCATCAAAACAATGGGCGAGAATGGTCCAGAAGATATCTCTACCGAGACCCTGTGCTCTGGTAAAAAAGTCGTTTTATTTGCCGTGCCCGGCGCGTTCACACCCGGTTGTAGCATGACCCACCTACCCGGCTATGTGGTCAATGCAGATAAAATCAAAGCCGCAGGTGTCGATACTATCGCCTGTTTATCGGTCAATGATGCATTTGTTATGGGTGCATGGGGCAAAGCTCAAAATGCTGAAGAAATCGTCATGCTCGCCGATGGTAACGGGGAACTGACTAAGGCTCTTGGACTCGAACTAGACGGTTCGGGCTTTGGTCTTGGCATGAGAAGCCAGCGCTTTGCGGCAATCATCGAAGATGGCAAAATCACTCACTTAAATGTCGAGCCGGGCGCCGGTGTCGACGTCAGCTCTGCTGAAACGATAATGGCTCTGTTATAAATCGCTGCCGGGGTGGGCTAGCCCACCCCTCGCTTGATTCAAGCTAAGAGCGTAAAACAGACCAAACTGATCACGACAGCCGCAAACAGATTCACCACCGCCCCCTCGCGCGCCATAACACGAATGCCAATCCGACCACTGCCAAAAACTACCGAATTGGGTGCGGTCGCGACCGGTAACATAAACGCGCAACTCGCACTCATAACCGCGGGCACCATAATAAGCTCTGGGCGAATACCACCGGCCATCGCGGTCGCCGCTAAAATCGGCATTAACAGAGCGGTGCTGGCAGTGTTCGAGGTTGTTTCTGTGGTAAAGGTCACGATCAAGCAAATAGAAAGTATCAACCAGTAAGTCGGCAACTGAGTTAGATCAACCAGAACCTGTGCAATAACCTGGCTTAATCCTGACGCCTCAAAGCCCGCCGCCAAACAAATACCGCCGGAAAATAGCAACAAGACGCCCCAGGGAATCTCGGCCGCACGCTCCCAAGTTAATAGCCGGCCTCCCTTGGCATCACTTACGGAGGCAAGTGCTACCACTGCCAACAGTGCCACCGATGCGTCGTTCACAGTCGGTAAGTGCAACCAAGAGCTCCAGCCCCCAAAGGGTCCTGTCCGCGTAATCCAAGCCAGCGCCGTTACCACAAAAATCAGTAGCACTCGCTTTTCACTGGGATGCCAATGGTCAACGCTCGGCAGATCGATTTGAATCGGCGCGTCGATATGACGGGCCAGATACCAAGCAACACTCGGAATGAGGATGAAGACCACTGGCAAACCCCAGGACATCCACTGCGCAAAAGAGATCGCTTGGCCTGTGGTGCTCTCATAAACCTGCATGAAAATCAGGTTGGCCGGGGTGCCGATTGGCGTCCCTAACCCACCAATACTGGCACCATAGGCCAAACCCAACAGCAGTGCTGGCGCTATCTTTTTCTGATCTCTGGCGCCATCAATCACAGCCAGCGCCACTGGGAGCAACATCAGCGTCGTAGCGGTATTAGAGATCCACATACTCAACAAAGCTGCCGCCAGGCTAAAGCCTAAAACCAAACGAAAACCACTGCTTGAACCCACCCACCGAATCATAGCAAGGGCCATTCGACGATGAGCACCTGTGTGCTCAAGCGATTTAGAGAGCAGAAAACCACCAAGCAAAAGAAGTATCAGCGGCGAACCGTAGGCCTGCCCCACTTGTGCCGGTGTCAAAATACCGAACATCGGCAATACAGCAAGAGGCAGCAAAGAGGTAATCGGGATCGGAACGGATTCTGAAATCCACCAGACGATACAAAGCAGCGCGACGCCAACCACAATTGCTAGATCCGTGCTTTGACCGCTGGCCAATAGACCGCTCACCGCTGTCACCGCAACCAGTGGGCCAATCCATAACCCCAGATCGAGCCCTTGGTTCATTGAGGAAGATCTATCACGCCTACGCGCTCACCGCGAAACGCGCCAAGAAACAATCGACCGTTGACCTCTTGCGCGACCGTAGCGGCGCCAAACAGAGAACCATCATGCTCAAAAATATCTCGCACCGACCCATCCGCTGGAGAATACTCAACGACAGCAAAAGGTACCGACGAATTTTCGTGAGGCTGTGTCCGAAGTGCCGCCATCATCTGCGTCAAGCCGGTCCGATGGGAGACAATCCGGACCCTACCGTCTTGGCCCCAACTCAAATTATCGCCATTAACGACTTTCGCCTGATGCAACATTTCGCCATCGCGCCGAAATGCCCGAACCAGCCCATCGATATACAAATTGACATAAAACTGATTGCCATCTTCAGTGGCTATCACACCATTCGGATAACGACTTTGCGTGCCCTCAACAATCGACCACCCTTGCGTGGGCGACCACTCTCTTACATGACCTGTATTGAATCCGACTAGCGCCTTGATAGTGGACCAAGTCTCGTTACCAACAAAAGGCGTAGTGCTCAGAAATCCACCACCCGGCAAGCCAGCCACATCATTCATCAACTCAGCATTCGGCGAAAAAACACAGCCTCGCCAGACCAGTCCAAGGGGTGTATTGTCCGCGTCAACGGCGAGCTCGAAGAACTCAACCGATTCACGTACCCCATGGTTCACCACCAACAACTGCCACGTTTGATCTGCTCTTTGACTCAGATCGATGCCATGAAACGTCATTTCCTGTGGCGACTCATCACAACTGCTCTCACCCCAATCATTGGTGCCCACACGAGTCTTACCTGGGAACAGCTCGGTGCGTTGATAGGTCTCAGAGTCCACGGCAAACAGCCGACCTCCCAAGACCATCTCGCCAATCAAAAGCGTGCGATCATCGCCTGCGAGTTCGATATCCTCTGGCGCCACAAAGTCGCAAATGAATCCAAGACCACCAGCGCTATCGCAGTTGGTCTGAGCACCAACCGCTGCATTCCAAAACGCAAGTGCTGCCAGCAAGATAGATTTTTTTATCATTATCGTTCCCTCACTTATACCCATGCGCTATCCTGTCGCAGTACTTTCGCCATGTAAAGTACCGCCTTTTTCCCCAGCGATGACCGTCATAAATTATGCTTATTGACCAATTTAACAGACACGTCAGTTACTTGCGTTTATCGGTCACGGATCGTTGCGATTTCCGCTGTATTTATTGTATGTCGGAAGACATGACCTTTTTACCCAGAACCTCGATTTTATCGCTCGAGGAGCTCTACGAAATCGCTTCTGCCTTCGTCGAACTTGGGGGTCGAAAAATACGACTCACAGGAGGGGAGCCGCTGATTCGGCGTGGCGTTGAATCACTCATCACCAGAATCGGCTCTCTGCCGCAACTCGAGCATTTAGCAATAACCACCAATGGGTCACAGCTATCGCGACAAGCCCAGCAACTCAAAGCGAGCGGTGTAGATTCACTCAATATTAGTCTAGACAGCCTGAAAGCAGACCGCTTCAAAGAACTGACACGCACCGGAGATCTGGATCAAGTCGTCGCCGGCATCGTCGAAGCCAAACGCTTGGGAATCCCAAAAATCCGCTTAAACAGCGTTATTATCAAAGGGAAAAACGACGACGAGATTCTCGATTTAATTGATTTTGCGCTTACGCAAGGCATTGATATCGCTTTCATCGAAGAAATGCCCTTGGGCGAAATGCCTGATGTAGATCGAGCTCAACGCTGGCTTTCTAATCAGGAATTACGCCAGAGAGTCGAGCAACACCTGACTCTTATCGATGAGATACAAGATAGCAGTGCCGCCGGGCCAGCACGCTATGCAAAAATTCAGGGTACTGCGACCAGAATTGGCTTTATATCGCCACACTCGCACAACTTCTGCGGTGACTGCAATCGTATCAGAGTCACGGTAGAAGGCCGTTTACTGCTCTGCTTAGGAAACGAGCACTCAGTGGACCTAAGATCCATCTTGAGGGCACCTGGCTATCATCGCGACCAGCTGCTTCAGGCCTTTAAGGACGCTATGCAGATCAAACCCGAGAAACACCACTTCCTAGATCCCAGCGAACCACAAATACTCCGCTTCATGAACGCAACGGGCGGTTAAATCAGCACAAAAGGAAACCGAATGAGTCAAGCCAAAAAAAGTATTGATGCCATTATTGCTGCTTTCGCTGAGTACGGTTATATCTGTAGCGACAAAATCGCTACCGCTATTTTTCTGGCCACCGCTCTGGAAAAACCGATTCTCATCGAGGGCCCTCCGGGCGTAGGAAAAACCGAATTAGCGAATACTGCGGCACTCGTTTCGGGCAAAGAACTCATTCGACTGCAGTGCTACGAAGGACTCGATGAGGCCAAAGCACTGTATGAATGGAAATACGGGAAGCAGCTACTCTACACCCAAGTGCTGAAAGAAAAGTTGGGCGATGTGCTCGAGGGTGCAACTGGGCTCGATGGCGCTATGGCGCGTCTTCACAGCTTCAGTGACGTCTTTTATTCGCATGAATTTCTTGAACCCAGACCGCTCCTAAAAGCACTGCAATCTGAGCTTGGCGCAGTTTTACTGATCGATGAAATCGACAAAGCGGATCAGGAGTTTGAGTCGCTGCTGCTGGAGGTCCTCGGGCATTATCAGACCTCGATCCCCGAACTCGGCACCATTAAAGCGAACATTCCGCCCCGCGTTTTCTTGACCAGCAACAATACGAGAGATTTATCGGATGCGCTGAAACGACGCTGCTTGCATCTTTATATTCCCTACCCTGACGAGAAGTTAGAGCAAAAGATTATCGCATCACGACTACCCGAAATTGACCCAGACCTGAATCAGCAGGTGGTTAAGTTTGTGCAGTCGCTTCGCGAACTCGACTTAAAGAAAGCGCCAGCCATCTCAGAGACGATCGACTGGGCGCGAAGTCTTGTGTTGCTGCAAGCCAATCAGCTTGATCGGCAGCTCGTGCGCGACACCCTGAACGTTCTGCTCAAGTTCGAACAGGATATCGAAGCTGCAGAGCAGGCTCTAGGCGAACTCCTAAAACCCGGTATCACATCAAGTTCGAGAGTGCTTAATTGAAGCAGCAGCTCCTTCGATTTATGCGCCTGCTACAACAGCAAGGCGTCAGAGTATCCCCTGCCGAGAGCATTGATGCGCTCAGTGCGGTCAGTGCTATCGGTGTAGAATCCTCTGACTTGTTAAAAGAAACGCTGGCCATGACCTTGGCGAAAACCGCGCAGGAAGAGATCATCTGCAAGAGGTGCTTCGATCAGTTTTTTAGCGGCACGGACTCGGCGCAAGACGGTAATCAAAATGAATCCGACGAATCCATGGCAGCGGAGTCGGCAACACCCTCAATCGATGACGCATTAGCAGCAGCTATAGCAGACCCAAACAGCCCAGCGAATGCACTAGTGAATAGCCCATACATCGAAGCTGTGCTGACTCAAAATGAGACCGAGCAGCAGGCCATTCTCGCCGAGGCAATGGGTTCACTGCCGCTCGAGACCATGAAATTTTTTACCCAAAAGGGCTTATTTGTGCGCCGCTTGCTCGATGCTCTCGGGGAAGCAAGTCTGCGTCAAGTGCTCGCCAACATACCGCAAACCGACCCTTTGCGACCGGCCTTAGAGCAACTACAACAAACACTCCAGAATCAGGCCAAGAGCAGTATCGAGCGCGCATTTGAGCTGAACGCAGCCGGCCACCACGACGCTTTAATGGAGGAACTGCTTCAAAAAACGCGATTGAATGCGATCGAACGTAGACATGCAGATCGACTCAAATCCCTCATTCAAAAACTGGCCCGAAAGCTGACGCAAAAGCACCGCAAAAAACCCAAGCGAACGCGCCGTGGCCAACTCAACATGATCAAAACGCTACGTAAAAATATCCCCAATGATGGCGTCTTATTAACCACTTACTGGCGAAGAACCGAAAAGCGAAAACCACAAATCATGGCCCTTTGCGATGTCAGCGGCTCAGTATCGGCCTACGCCAAATTTCTGCTGATGCTGCTCTACTACTTGCAAGATGTCCTGCCGCGAACTCGGAGTTTTGCCTTTGCGCACCGCTTGGGCGAGATCACCCAATCATTTCAACAGCTACCGGTAGAACTCGCTATTGAACGCGCGAACTGGGATTTCGGTGGCGCAACGGATTATGGCAGCAGCCTCGAGCAGTTCTGGAAATTGGCTGGCAAGGATATCACGCCCCAAACCACCGTCATCATTCTGGGAGATGCGCGTAACAATTACGGCAACCCTCAGTTTGATGTACTTCAGGCCATCAATGATCGCTGTCGAAGAATCATCTGGCTCAATCCCGAATCGAAAAATCAATGGGGTAGTGGGGACTCTGAAATGGTGCGCTATCAGCGAGTGTGTCAGTCGGCCTACGAATGCAACACTTTAGGTCAACTCGAACGCGTCATTGATCAACTCCTAACCCTGACGCGCTAATCTGCTGTCTACCTGCACATGCTCAACGATCGTCCGCGCCAAGCTCCAAATCTAAATCATTGGGCTGATTATCGGGCGTATTACTCGACAAAAATTTGATTTTAAGTCGCACATTGTTGGCTGAATCGGCATATCGAAGCGCTTGCGTCTGATCAATAAGTCCATCTTCATAGAGGCGGACACAGGCTTGATCAAAAGATTGCATACCGAGTGTATTGGACTTTTCGATGACGTCTTTAATACTTTCGAACTGCCCACGCAGGATAAGATCCGAGATCAACGGCGAGCGTAACATTAACTCAATGGCTGCAACTCGGCCACCTGCAAGACTAGGGACAAGCCGCTGAGATACCACGCATTGCAGGTTTTGGGCTAAATCTAACAAGAGCTGCGGGCGACGATCTTCTGGAAATAGATTCACAATCCGATCGAGCGCCTGATTGGCGTTATTGGCATGCAGAGTACTCAAACATAAATGTCCAGTCTCTGCGAACGCAAGTGCCTGCTCCATGGTTTCTCTATCGCGAATTTCGCCAATCATGATTACGTCTGGCGCTTGTCTGAGTGCGCTCTTCAGAGCAGCTTGCCAACTCCGTGTATCGACCCCGATCTCACGTTGATTGAAAATACTTTTTTTGTGCTTATGGGTAAATTCAATCGGATCTTCCACGGTAATAATATGGCCGCTGGAGTGAGTGTTGCGATAATCCAGCATAGCTGCCAAAGAAGTCGATTTACCAGAGCCGGTTGCACCGACAAACAGAACGAGCCCACGCTTACGCATAACGACGTCAAGCATCGTATCGGGCAGACCAAGGCTCTGCCAACTCGGTATGTCAGCGACGATATAGCGAGCGACCAAGCTCACTTCATTGCGCTGAACAAACACGTTAATCCTAAAACGACCATAGCCAGATAACGACGTCGCGATATTAATTTCGAGATCACGCTCAAAGTCGGATCGCTGAGAGGCGTCCATGAGATCGTAGGCGATTGCTTTGATCTCGCCCGGCTTTAGGATGTCCCCGCTTAACGGTTGGAGTTTACCGTTAAATTTAGCGCAAGGAGGCGCACCGGTGCTGAGGTAGAGGTCGGAGCCATTGTTCTGAGCCAGTTGTTTCAACCACTCACTAATACGCTCCATACCGTCTCCGCTAATACTTACTCGAGCGGAGACCTCTGCAGCTCTTGCTCAAGCTGCCTCGACACCGCATTAGGTGATCCTGAATTCCGCGCCAGTTTAGCATAAACCGAAGGGATTACATAAAGAGTGATAAGTGTTGCCAGAGTAACACCACACATGATCACAATACCGATGACTGTCCGCGATTCATGGCCCGGGCCAGATGACACGACCAGAGGCACAGCGCCAATGACTGTTGTTAGCGCGGTCATGATAATGGGGCGCAAACGCCTTGAAGCGCCTTGGATCACTGCGTCGTCAAACGGAACACCTTCATCTCGAAGCTGGTTTATGAATTCCACTAACAGGATGCCATTTTTAGTCGCCAAACCCACCAGCATGATCATCCCCACTTGGGAGTAGATATTGAGCGTTTGATCAAATAAGACGAGCCCGCCCAAACCACCCACTAAGGCCAAGGGTACAGTCATCAAAATAACGGCTGGATGTAAAAATGACTCAAACTGTGCTGCCATGACTAAATAAACAATCAGTAGGGCAAGAGCAAATGTAAACACCACATCGTAACCAGCGGTTTGATAATCAAGCGATTCACCTTTGTAGGCGATGCTCGCATGATCAGGCAACTCGGATCGGATCGTGCCGCGGATATCTTCGAGCGCTTCACCTAAGCTATAACCCTCTATGAGATCCGCTGTCAGAGTGAAAGCTCTGACTCGATTATGCCTATTGAGACTCCCGGCATCGGCACGCTCAACGACGGTCACTATATTTGATAACGCGACTAGCTGACCAGATTCTTGCGACCTGACATACAGCCCATCTAAATCAGAGAGCGTGCGGCGGCGACCCTCTTCAGCTTCTACCAGGACATCATACTCACGCCCATTCATTAAAAACGTGGTCACTCTGCGACCGCCCATCATTGTTTCCAAAGTTCGGCCAACATCTCGTATGTTGACGCCGAGATCACCTGCCCGATTACGATCAATGGTGAGTCGCAACTGTGGCTTCGTCGGTTTTAGGTTGGTATTCACATTAATGAGCCCTGGATTATCTGCCAAACGCTGCAATAGGATCTCTTGCCATTGCGCGAGCTCTTCGAAACTGTTGCCTCCGATAGCGAGATTCACCGGCGAGCTGTTACCACCCCCGAGCGATCTTGGACCACTCAGCCAAATACTGGCCCCTGCAACATCAGCGACTCGGTTTCGGGCATCCGCCAAAATAACATCGGTATCTCGGCGATCTGAATCAAAGTCAGCAAGCACCATTAATGCGAAGCCATTGTTAAACGCGTCGCCGCCACCCCAGGCCGGGGCTCTCACGAGCAATCGTTTAACATCCCCGTTATCTACCAGCGGCATCAGTCGCTGCTCTACCTGATCCAAAATGCCTTTGGTGTAGTCAAACGAAGACCCCTCTGGCGTCGTGACGCGCAGATACAACAGGCCCCGATCTTGCGCTGGCGCGTACTCTTGCTCAACCGACAGATACAGAGCCCCGACCGCCAGAACGGAAATAACGACCACCGTTGGCGCCCACAGCTTGTCAGCAATGAGTTTTCTGAGTGACTTCTGATACTGCCGCTCTAGGGCATCAGACAGACGATCGACGCGTTGCACCATGGGTGAATCAGATTCTGAGGTCTTAAGCACTTTACTCGCAATCACTGGGCCCAAAGTGAGCGCAACAAAACTAGAGAAAACCACTGCAATGGCCATGGTCACCGCAAACTCGCTGAATAACCGGCCCACATCACCTTGTAAAAAAGTAATCGGCACAAAAACAGCCATTAACACTAAAGTAGTCGCAATAACGGCAAATCCCACTTGCCGCGTCCCCCGGTAACTGGCGACCAGAGGGGTCTCACCTCGAGTCAGACGTCGATGAATATTTTCGAGTACCACAATACTGTCATCCACAACCAAGCCAATCGCGAGCACCAGTGCCAGCAAAGTCAGCAAATTGATGCTGTAGCCCAAAATCAGCAGTGCGCTAAAGGATGCGATTAACGAGATGGGCACGGTCAGAGCTGGGACTAAAAGACTTCTCCAATCTCCAAGGAAGATAAAAATCACGGCGACCACTAAAATAGCTGCCACGAGCAGAGTGAAGTAAACTTCATCAATCGCTTGTTCAACAAACATGCTGTCATCATAGCTTGCTATCAGCTTCATGCCCTCGGGCAGGTCTTCATTAATGCGCTCGACCTCAGCCTGAACCTGCTGACTTACCAATAGGGCATTCGCGGTGCTTTGTTTAACGATCCCCAGGCCCACCATAGACTCGCCATTACCGCGAAAGAACCGCCTTTCTTCAGCACTACCAAGTTCAACACGCGCCACATCACCAAGACGCACCAAGTAACCATCATCAGCTCGGCGAAGCACCAGCTGCCTAAAATCGTCGTCCGTTAAATAACTGCGCTCAATACGAATAATAAAATCGCGGGACAGCGAATTCAGTGTGCCCGCGGGTAACTCGACGTTCTGAGACCGAATAGCATTCTCAATGTCTGCAACGGTCAAGTTTCGAGCCACCAACTGTTCAGCATCGACCCAAACACGCATCGCGTAAATACTGCCACCCGACACCCGCACTCGCGCCACACCGTCGAGTACTGAGAACCGATCCTCGAGGTATCGACGGGCGTAGTCGGTTAATTCTAATTGCGATAGATCTGGCGCCACCAAATGCGCCCAAAAAACGACGTCTTCGCTGTCTTCTTCTTTACGAACCTCGGGTGGCTCGGCTTCCTGTGGAATATTATTCAAGATTCCCGAGACACGGTCGCGAACATCGTTCGCAGCATCATCGATATCGCGATTCAACTTAAATTCGAGTCGAATATTAGAGCGGCCATCAAAACTGCTCGACTCCATGACCTTGACGCCCTGCAAACCGGCTAGGCGATCTTCGATAACCTCGGTGATACGATTCTCAACCACTGCTGCTGACGCGCCGGGGTAATTGGTTGATACCGAGACAATGGGAGATTGAATGTCGGGATATTCTCGAAGCGGTAGTCGATCGAATGACAAAACCCCAAACGCCACCAGCAGCGCGCTTAGAACGAGTGCAAATACGGGGCGTTTAACCGAGACATCCGAGAGCAACATCGCCTAAGACTCCTGAATCTGTATCTTGGCGGGGCTCATTCGAAGCGACCCCACACCATCGACAATAATCTGATCACCCAACTCTAATCCGGCAATAATCTCGACGAACCCGGGCTTTCTGCCGCCCACTTCTACCGTCACTTTCTCGGCTTGTGCATCGCCCGATACACGCCAAACCGAATGCACTTCCGCTCGCGACTCGAGCGCCTGTTCTGGCACTAAAATAGCTTCCCGCGGATTAGAGGCGATCTGAGTTGTCATGAGTAAACCGGGACGAAGTTCGCCCTCATCGTTCGCGATTTCCGCGCGCACTTGTACCGATCGAGTCGCTGGATCAATACGACTATCAATCGCACTAACGACACCTTCAAAGGTGCGCGAAAATGCCGCCGACCTCGCTGTCAAAGACTGACCCACTCGAATTCGCCCCAATTCAGTGGCGGGCACCGCGAAGGTGAGGCGCATACGTGACACATCATCTAAGGTAGTAATCCTGGTGCCAGATGTCACTAATGCACCCGGACTGATCTCGCGCAATCCGAGCTGCCCTGTGAAAGGAGCACGAATGGTGCGATCCCGCATTCTCGCTTCGACTTCTTCAAGCTGATACTCAAGTACCTGCACCCGAGTAGTGGCACGATCGACATCTGTCTGCGCCACCTGATTTTTCACCGCTAGGTTCTCGAGTCGACGTACTTCTCGCTCGGCATCAACCAAAGAGGCCGATAGCTCAGAAAACCGCGCCTGCTCTGCATCTTGCTTCAAAATGGCAAGCACCGCGCCTTCGTCTACGGTATCACCATCTTCAAATTTAAGTTCTGTGACGATTTGAGAGACCGAGGCGCGAATATCGACCGATTCCCATGCCTCTAGAGTGCCTACCGCTGAAATTTGGTCTGCAAATGCCTGCGCCTCTAACTGCACAATCGTGACCGGCACCGCACCACCGCGATAAGAGCGCCCGGTATCAGCAGGATCGGGGCCAATCCAAAACCACGCCAAGCCCACAATGCCAGCTAAAATAGGGAGCCACTTTACCATTACAGTCTCCAAAATCGGTATCACAAGATAGGTCTGTGTTTACGCCGTGCCGGCCAAAGTTAGATCATTATGATCAACAACAAACACACAAGCTTTAAAGACAATAGTGTACCACTCCAAAGCCGATCAGACGTGTACTTAATGCCGTAGACGCTTTACACTTCTGCCCATCTGCGATTTTGATAGCCGGCACCTCTCGTGCCTTTCTGTGCAAGGAACCAACCCATGACTACACGCGTCGCTCAACTACTTGATGCCGTTGCCACGCATCCTGAACGCGCCAACATACTTCGAGCACAGCGTGGCATCGAGAAAGAGTCGCTGCGAATCGACACCCATGGCCTCATAGCACAAACCGATCACCCCTATACCCTAGGCTCGCCTCTAACCCACTCGATGATCACCACCGACTACAGCGAGGCCTTGCTAGAATTCATTACCCCGGTATCGTCGTCAACCTCTGAAACACTGGGCTTTCTGAACGATATCCATCATTTTGTTTATCATCAGCTGGACCAGGAATTACTTTGGCCTGCCAGCATGCCATGTGCTCTTACCGCAGATAACGACATTCCGGTAGCGCGGTATGGGAGTTCCAACTCGGCGCGGATCAAGACAATTTACCGCTACGGACTCGGTCACCGCTACGGCCGCAGAATGCAAACTATCGCCGGCATCCATTACAACTTTTCTATGCCCGAGCCCTTTTGGATCTGGCTTCAACAGACCTGTGGCGATACCAGACCCCTGAACGAATTCACAACCGATCGCTATCTGGGTTTGATCCGAAACTTCCAGCGGTGGTCGTGGATGTTGGTCTACTTGTTTGGTGCATCGCCCGCCGTGTGTTCATCGTTTTTAAAGGGTCGAGACGATCACGGTCTCACTCCTCTGGACACCGAGCACAGCACCTACCACCTCCCCGATGCAACCTCGCTTCGAATGGGTGGGCTAGGCTATAACAGCGAGGCTCAGCGATCACTACAAGTGTGCTACAACCAACTGGATAGCTATATCGAGACGCTCCGTGCAGCAATCGTAAAACCGCATCCAGCCTATCAACAGATTCCAAAGCAACTCGACAATGAGTACCAACAACTCAGCGATTGTTTATTGCAGATTGAAAATGAGTTTTATAGCCCGATTAGACCCAAACGAGTGTCTCGTCGAGGCGAACCCTCACTGCACGCACTCGCATGTGGCGGCATCGAGTACATCGAAGTTCGTTGCTTAGACGTCAACCCCCTGCTACCCCTTGGCATAGATGATACGCAAATCCGTTTTCTGGATTTATTTTTGCTGTACTGCTTACTCGATGACAGTTCGGCCTGCACGCCTTCAGAGCAGTCTCAACAAGCGCTGAATTTCGATGCTGTAGTCACGCGTGGCAGATCTCCTGATCTGATGCTTCATAACGGCGATACCACCCTTACGTTGCAGGCGTGGGGTCTCAGTATTATTGAACAGTTAGAACCGCTCGCCCAAGTGCTAGATGCGACCATCGAACCCGGCTATTTAGACGCAATGAAAGCGCAATCCGCAAAACTGTTAGATCCAACTCTGACACCATCAGGTCGAATCAGTGAACAGCTTAGATCGAATAGTTTTTTCGCAACGTCATTAAAGCAGGCCGAGACTACTCGCGATGCTTTTCTATCGACACCCCTGCCCGAACCTCTGGCAACACACTTTCAGCAACTCGCAACAGAGAGCCATTCCCGCAGGCTGCAGATTGAAGCCAACGATGACAAACCGTTCGAACAATTTCTACAAGAGTTTTTAGAGCAATATCAGTCTAGCGCACTCAATTTGGACCCTGCTGACTAGCCTTCTAATTGACGCCGACAAGAACGCCAAAAATCGCTCTTAGAGTCCGCCAAAGCCCAAAAATAAGGGCTCATCAAACTGGTATGCCTATTATACGACAGGGATTGCGCATCCATTCCCAAGACTGCGCCCCCAGCACCCTCTACGATGGCTTGGCCGGCACCGGTATCCCACTCGCAACATGGTGAGTAGCGCGGGTAAATATCACCTAAACCCTCAGCCAACCGCGGAAATTTCAGGGCACTGCCACTGTCGTGACGCGTTACAACAATACCCCGGTCTTCCAAGTAAGACAGCAAGCGATCCAAATGTTCATTGCGGTGGCGTACACTCGCTAACAGGGTAATACCCTGGGCTGCCTCTAGATTCAATGCGCGTGTCTCCAATGCAATAGCAGCACTTAAATCAGCCCCCTCTGGAATTCGATAAGCGCCCCACCCTTTACCACCGAACCAGATAGTGCCTGTCACGGGTTGCGCAATCAGTCCGAGAATAGGCTGATGATCGCGAATCAAGGCAATATTGATCGTGAACTCATCGGTGCGATCCAAAAATTCTCGGGTGCCATCTAAGGGATCAACTAACCAATAATCAGACCACCAGAGTCTCTCTTGCTTGGTAGCTGCAGATGACTCTTCAGATAAAACCGGTAGATTCGGAAAAAGCTCTCGTAACTTGAGTTTAATGAATTGATGCGAGGCTATGTCGGCAGCGGTCAGAGGCGTCGAGTCATTCTTTTTAGAAGAGTCGATCGGGCTGCTTGAGTAATAATGCGTTAATATCAGCGCACTGGCGTCGCGAAGAAGCGTTATCAGGTGGGGCAGTGCGTCGGCAACGTGAGCTTCTGGAATGGGATAATTGGGCATCGACTGAGTGTAACATGAGCAAGTCTGGTGTGTCGTTGAGAGGTCGAGGATAGCAATGTTTGACTGGCAAGATATTGATACCGTGCTCCTCGATATGGATGGCACCTTACTAGACCTCGCCTACGATAATCATTTTTGGTTGGAACATATTCCGGCTCTTTACGCACACTCCCAGAATCTGCCGATTTTGGAGGCCAGAAACTTTATTCAAACGGCAATGCTAGCTGTGGCTGGGAAGCTTGACTGGTACTGCATTGATTACTGGTCTAACTTGCTCGACATTGATATTGCACAGCAGACCCAAATAACCTCTTCTCAGGTCGCACTGCGGCCGTTCGTACGCGAGTTCTTGTCCTACGCCAAAAGCCTATCGAAACGATTATTGTTAGTGACCAATGCGCACCAACACGTACTCAGCACAAAAATGGCAGCCATCGAATTACGCCCTTATTTTGATGCCGTGGTGACGTCACACGACTATGGCTCAGCCAAAGAGTCAGAGCACTTTTGGCAACAGCTACAATTGCACCATCCTTTTAACCCACAATCTACTGTTCTGATTGATGATAACGAAGAGGTACTGCACGCAGCCGAGCGCTATGGCATCGCCCACACGATTACACTGCGCCAGCCGGATTCACAACAAGTCGCGAGGGTGCGCACGAGGTATGCGGCAATACATCATTTCGACGAACTGATACACTCAACACATTGAGTGTGAGAATGCTCGCATCGCACTGGGGATTGAAGCCCAATCGCTGACGAATGGAAAACCCTTGAGGGGGATATCTGATGTCTCAAATTACTGATCTGCTAGCCACCATCGATGCGGCGCCCAAAGGTCCTAAAACGACTGCGTTGTTCGATTTTGATGGCACCATTATTTACGGTTACTCAGCCTTCCATTTTTTGCGAGCACAGGTTGCCAAGGGCGACCTAGACCTGCGCGATTTATTAACCAGTCTTCAGGCGATGGTTCAGTTCGGACTGCGCACTATTGACTTCGCCAACCTGATATCTCTAACAGCCCAATTCATGGCTGGACTGTCTAAGTCAGATTACGACACTTTTGCTCAAACGGTATATGACCAGCATATCGGCCGCCTTATTTATCCAGAGGTCAGACAACTGATCATCGCTCACCAAAAAGCGGGGCACACGGTTGCGATCGTCTCTTCGGCAACGCGCTTTCAATTGCTCGGCGCTGCCAAAGATTTAGGTATCGAGCATATTTATTGTACTGAGCTCGAGACCATCGATGACGTTTTCACAGGCCATATCGATGGACCACCTTGCTTTGGTATCGGTAAAGTGAATGCTGCCAAACAACTCCTCAAGAAAACCAAAGGACGCTTGAGCAATACATTTTTTTACTCCGATAGCACCGACGATGCCGATCTGCTCGTTGCATGTGGTCGACCGGTGGCGCTTAACCCTTCGAGAAGCTTGACTCAGATGGCGCGCGAACACGATTGGCCGAGTGCCACCTTCGACAGCAGAGGCCGCCCAACCCTTGGCCAACTCGTCCGATCATTGGCGGCAACCTCCAGCGTGATATCCTCTTTCGCTGCCGGGATACCGGTATTTGCCTTGACCGGCTCAATACGCCAAAGCCGGAATTTCTCTTACTCTTTATTCGCAGAAAGTGCGAGTGCGCTTATTGGTTTGCAGATCGAAGTGACCGGTGAAGCCAATCTTTGGAAAACGCGTCCAGCAGTATTTATTTTTAATCACCAGAGCAAAACCGATGTCATTATTGCCGCCAAACTGATCCGGCAAGACCTTGCAGCGGTAGGTAAAAAAGAGATTAAGAAATTACCATTGATCGGGAGCGTCATGGAGTGGGGTGGCGTTGTCATGATTGATCGCAAAAACTCGCGCTCAGCAATCGAGGCGATGAAGCCCTTGGTGGATGCTATCCGCTATGACGGCAAATCAGTGGTGCTGGCACCCGAGGGCACACGATCGACTACGCGCCGACTCGGTGCCTTCAAAAAAGGGGCTTTTCACTTAGCGATGCAAGCCGGCGTGCCAATTGTTCCTATCGTCATTCATAATGCCAGTGACATCGCGCCCAAGGGCGACTTTGTGTTTCGACCAGGAACGGTTTCAGTGACAGTTCTCGATCCAGTCGAGACTAACCACTGGACTGAAGACACGATGGATGCGGAAATTGAGACTATTAGAGAGCGCTACCTAGAAGTGCTCGGGCAGGGCTAAGCAAACGATACGCTAGATCGATACGGCCTCAACCAAGCGAGTCGTAAACAACAAAACTCACTTGCCAAATGCACCACTTACACGGTACAACGATGATTCGGTTATCATCAGGCGCTTGTGTATGTTGCTCACTGAACAAGCTCGGCAAGCCAACCCGTGGCCCTCTCATCACGAGGGGTCGATTCTGTTTCTTCTTGATGCAAGGAATCGCTTAGAGCGCCGGGTACTCAGTGACTGGGTTGACTCTCACAATACTCAGCAGCAAACCTACCTGATTTACGCGCTGCCACTCCTCGACCAAAAACTCAACATCGACACCGCACTGATCAAACTGATTGAGAGCGCGCCCAGTAACACACTCATAGTGCCATTGCGACTGGCTTGGAGTCCCTCTTCCAAAGCCATCGAATCAGGCCCACGTCTAGCCGACCTTTTGCTTGGCGATCCGAGACGCCCCAAATCATGGCGCGGTAAGAGACTGTTAACGAAGAAGCCTGAGCGCGTAGCCTTCCTGGTGGGCTCTCCGGATACTCTGTACAACCTGACGTCTCGGTTTGCGAAAATTATCGAAGAAGAAGATCAAACGGCGACGGCGTTGACGGAATTCATCGCCAGTCAAGCGGCACTGGTTCTCGATATCGCCGAGCGCAAACTTCAGGGCGGACGTTATAAAGTACCGCGCTTTGTCGCCAGTAACCTGCGCAACCGCCGCCGCTATAAACAAGCCCTTATCAGCGCCGCAGAAGAGACCGGTCAATCGCTTGCCCTCACTGCTCGAGAAGCCGATAGCTATTTGAAAGAAATGATCTCGAAACCGAATACCTTCTGGCTCGATTTTTACGCGAAGTTTAATCAGTACTGCCTAGGCTTAGCCTACGAAGACGATGTGGTTGTGAACTCCGACAGTATGGAAAAGTTGCGCGCTCAAGTGCGCGACTATCCCTCCATTTTGTTGTGGACTCACAAAACGTATTTAGACGGCATGGTGGTGCCCAAAGTCTTATATGAGCATGACTTTCCTATGCCCCACATGTTTGGCGGCGCCAACTTAAGCTTTGCAGGTCTTGGCTTTTTACTGCGGCGGGCAGGCGGTATTTTTATCCGCCGGAGTTTTCAAGATAACCCCACCTACAAAGCCATATTAAGGCAATACATTGGCTACCTGATGGAGAAACGCTTTCCTATGAACTGGTCTTTCGAGGGCACGCGTTCCCGCCTCGGAAAACTCATGCCGCCAAAATATGGATTATTGAAGTATGTTCTAGAAGCAGCGCACAGTACTGACGCGCGAGATATTCATATCGTGCCCATCTCAATCAGCTACGATCTCATCCGCGACGTCGAAGAGTATGCCACCGAACAAGCGGGACGGAGTAAAAAAGCGGAATCCCTCATGTGGTTCATCGGTTACGTCAAAAGTTTAGCGCGCCCCATGGGACGCGTTTACATGAACATTGGCAACCCGGTCATACTGCCAACTGCACCAGATCCTGACGACAAACTTGCGCTTGCTAAGATCGCCTTCGAAGTCGCCGTGGAAGCCAATAAGGTCACGCCCATCACGTTTCCCGCATTGATATCCATGTGTCTCTTGGGTTCGGCCCCACGAGCGCTGACTGAGCAAGAAGTCGTTACAGATTTACAAACCTTGGTGATCTGGGCCCAGCAACGAAACATCTTGTTGTCAGACGATCTTCAAAAGGACATCAACGCCAACCTCGATGGTGTCTTAGGACTGATGATTGCAGAGCGCATTATCACCCGTTATGACGCGGGCCCCGAGACTGTTTATGGTATAGAGCAGAGCCAACACCCCATCGCGAGCTATTACAGAAACAGCATCATTCACTTCTTTGTCCATCAAGCGATCATTGAGCTGGCTATCGTTAAGATCAAAGATCAAACTGGGCCTATGGCTGTCAAAACATTTTGGTCCGAGGTTGACGCCATCAAAGATCACTTCAAGTTTGAATTCTTTTACCCGCCCACTGAGGTCTTTCACAAAGACGTCGAAACAGAATTAAATCGGCACTTCCCAGATGCACTAGAACAGCTCAATCGCGAGAATATCAATGGAGAAGCCATCCTGAGATCGATCACCCCATTGGTTGCTCATCAAACCCTGCTGTCTTTTGCGGAAGCCTATTCGATTGTGACTGATGTCACCTGCCAGCCGACTAACACTGAGCTGGAAATCCAATCTGTGACCGAACAAGCGCTCAAGTTAGGCAAGCAAGCGTACCTGCAGCGACGTATTAGCAGCGAGTCATCTATTGCCAAACTACTGTTCCAAAATTGTTATCAGCTTCTGCAGCATCGTGGCCTACATGAATTCTCTGGCCCCCAGACGCATGATGAACGCCGTCAACTTGCAATA
>CBFHJC010000017.1:0-19945 GCA_965656045.1 Aequoribacter sp. | reverse complement strand
TCGAGATTACAGAAGGCGGTTTTATTGAAGACAAAGAGTCTGGGTTCGATAATCTCGCCAGACTCAGAGAATTGGGTGTGCGGCTGTCCATCGATGATTTTGGTACCGGATACTCATCGCTGTCGTACTTTAAGCACATACCAGCGAGCGAGCTCAAGATCGATAAGTCATTTATTGATCACATCCAGGATGGCGGCCACGATTTAGAGCTGGTAAAAATTATGATTTATATCGCACACCAGTTTGGCCTTTTGGTGGTCGCAGAGGGTGTGGAAGACGAGGCCACTTGTCAGTTATTAAAAACTTTAGGCTGTGACTACATTCAAGGGTATTATTTTTCGAGGCCGCTACCGGCTCAGGAGTTTGAACGGTGGCTCACTAATAATAGCTGCACTCGACTCATTTAGCAGCGGGTCGGTCGGTTTCTGGAGACCCCATGTATCCCTCTGATTTTACCCACCCCAATCATTTGATAGAGCAAGAGGAATTAGCTCGACTCAAGCGGATTGAGACTGAGTTTCGGGAAGGCAGTCGCTTGCTTGACTCACTTGGACGCGCCATAACGATCTTTGGGTCGGCGCGATCGCAACAAGATTCTTGGGAGTATACCCAGGCCCGTGACTTAGCAGGAAAGCTTGCTCGCGATGGCATTGCGATCGTGACCGGGGGTGGTCCTGGCGTTATGGAGGGGGCGAATCGCGGCGCGATGGAGCATGGTGGCAAAAGTGTGGGGCTTAATATCGCCTTACCCTCTGAGCAGCAACCTAACCCCTATTTGACGGTCGAGTTAGAGTTTAGATATTTCTTTACGCGTAAGTTTTTATTGATTCGTAATGCCCTGGGTTTTGTGGTGTTTCCTGGTGGGTTCGGCACGGTCGATGAACTGTTTGAGCTGCTTACTTTAACTCAAACGCACAAGTTAGATCGTCGTCCGATTATTTTGGTGGGTCGATCTTTTTTTGAGCCCTTGTTAGATTGGGTTCGAGATGAAGTCGTGTCGCGTAATTTTGTGGCGCCGAGCGATATGGCTCTGATGACTCTGGTCGATAGTGGCGGTGAAGCGTTTGATTGCCTGCGTGAGCATCATATTGTATCCGCCAATAACAGGCTGTGATGGCACTGATTCTAGTAGACCCTTCAGGCTTGCTGCCAGTAGCACTTGCAATCAACTGCTGAAGCCTGTGCAATAGGCGCTTATTGACTGAAAGGAATTATGATGACGCTGACCAACCGTATTTTATTGGCTATGGTATTAGGCATCGCGACAGGATCGCTATTTAATGCGCTGTTGCAGAGCTCGGCCTTGCCTGAGGCAGTGTCAGTATTGATACAAGCAGGACTCATCGATGGCGTGTTCGATGTTGTTGGGCGCATATTTGTGGCATCACTGAAATTACTCGTGGTGCCCCTGGTCTTGGTTTCGCTTATTTGTGGTGCGAGCGCTCTGGGTGACAGTGCTCGCATGGGGCCGATTGCCGGTAAGACCATCGCCTTTTACCTAGCCACGACCGGTATTGCCGTCACGGTCGCGTTAGTTGTGGCTTCTATTGTGGCTCCCGGCGATGGCATGAATCTGAGTGTCGGAACTGAGTTTGTCGCGAAAACTCCGCCTGCCCTAACTGACGTGATCGTCAATATTTTCCCGACCAATCCTGTCAAAGCGATGGCCGAGGCGAATATGCTACAGATCATTGTATTTGCGCTATTGTTCGGTTACGCCATGTCGCATGCGGGCGAACCAGGGCGTCGTTTGGTAGGCTTCTTTAAAGATTCTGAAGCGGTGGTGATGAAGATGGTCGGCCTTTTAATGCAGGTTGCGCCATACGGGGTCTTTGCGCTGTTGGCGAAGCTCTTTAGCGGCATGGGTATCACTGCGATAGCAGATTTAGCGGGCTATTTTTTCACGCTCGCGGCCCTGCTGATTTTCCACGGCATTGTGATCTATCCGCTCCTGCTCAAGCTGCTTAGCGGTTTATCTCCCCGGACATTACTGATTAAAATGCGACCGGTTTGGGCTTTCGCATTTAGTACATCGTCTTCTGGCGCCACCATACCCGTGACGCTTCGCACGGTCGAAAAGCGACTTGGCGTTCACAACTCAGTCGCCGGGTTTACGGTACCGTTGGGCGCCACTGTGAATATGGATGGAACGGCTATCATGCAGGGCGTTGCTACCATATTCATCGCGCAGGTTTATGGTATCGACCTGAGCATGGCCGCACTCTTTGGTGTGGTGTTAACGGCGATTCTGGCCTCTATTGGAACTGCTGGTGTGCCCGGTGTTGGTTTGATTACCTTGGCTCTGGTGTTAGAGCAGGCGGGTCTTCCGGTGGAGGGTATTGCGCTGATTATCGGTGTGGATCGATTGCTCGACATGCTCAGAACTGTGATTAATGTGACCGGTGACGCGGTCGCCAGTGTCGTGGTTGCGAACTCCGAAAACCAGCTTGATACCGACATCTACGAGACGTCTTCGGAAGAGTTAGACCGACGCGAGGCGACTTCGTAGTCAAGAGGTGTGACGAAACGCGCGCAAGGCCGCTTGGTTCGCCCGATCAGAAGCCGCGAAGCAGTCAGTGGATGCAAGCGCTAAACAAAAGCGTCAGCGGGTTTGTGGGCTCTAAGAACAGTTTGTTTAATAACAGTAGCGACAGCGAGAAAAACAATGGCAGTAAAAGTCTCAATAGTGCCGGTGACACCGTATCAGCAAAATTGTTCGATTATTCAGTGTACTGCCACCGGTAAGGCCGCAGTAGTGGATCCGGGCGGTGATCTACAGAGAATAGTCAGCACCCTGGAACAGATGTCGGCTAACATTGAAAAAGTGATCCTTACGCATGGACATCTTGATCACTGCGCCATTTCCAATGACTTACGAGAAAAGTTTGGTGTGCCCATCGAGGGTCCTCATCGCGCCGATAGCTTTTGGATTGATAAGTTACCCGAGTGGTGCCAGATGGCTGGATTTCCAAATGCAGAGGCGTTTACGCCAGATCGGTGGTTGCAAGACGGAGATATTGTGACTGTGGGTGAAGTGACATTACAGGTCATACATTGCCCCGGTCATACTCCCGGCCATGTCGTATTTGTGAGCACCGATGATCGTATAGCGTGGGTTGGTGATGTTTTATTTCAGGGATCCATTGGACGCACCGATTTTCCTATGAGCAATCATGATGACTTGATTCAGTCGATTCGGCAGAAACTTTGGCCCCTCGGTGATGACATTACTTTTGTGCCGGGACATGGACCAACATCGACCTTCGGCCAAGAGCGAAAGACCAACCCTTTTGTGGCAGATACACGCTATGGATAACAGGCTCCCTGGCCTATTGGCTGATTCTTGTTGGGTCCAGATCCGAGACATTGTGCGTGTAACGTGCGTGCGCCGATGAAGGTTCTCGATGAATCGGCGTTGGCTGCGCTGCAGGCCGACACTCTGAAGCAAACAGCATTGATTCCATGGCTGGAACTGCAACCTCACTTCGCGCGCGGTCACCTGATTGCCGTATCAGTTCAGCTCGATTTGATTGATGTCGCGATTCAATTGAGTATCGATAACACGCAGCAGTTTCAGGCTTGGATTGATCAAGCGCTCGTTATTCCAGCCACCGATGCTATGGCAAGCGACTGGCATGATCGCAACGTATCTTTGTGGAGCACCGTGGTAATGCCTTGGGTATTGGTGCAAGAGCGACCTCCGAAGGATTAGAGGTGGAGTTCGGGCTTGACGCTACTGGGCGCTTCTAAGTGGCGCTAATCGACCCTCAAAGATAGTTCCCCAGATTTCGATATCTTTGATGCTGGTTTGATCCACTCGGTAAGGGTCTTGCTCCAAAACTGTGAAGTCGGCTTTTTTGCCCACCGCAATGCTGCCGATTTCAGATTCCATACCGGCGATCCAGGCGGCATTAATGGTGATGGCTTGCAGTGCAAGGTGCCTGTCTATTCGCTCTTCGGCTCCGGTTTGGTTGCCGTTGATTGTTTCCCGATTAATCGCATTATGAGCCAGCGTCAAGGGCGCCAATGGCGCCATTGGTGTATCCGAATGGAGAGTGAATGGCACGCCATGTCTCTTCAAAGAGCCTAATCGAACCATAAGATGCGCCCGCGTTGGCCCTATTTGATAATCGGCATAACTGTCTGAAAGAATGTAATGATAGTAAGGGTTAGCGGAGACGACGGCACCGAGTTCACGCATTCGCATCGCTTGAATCTCGGTGCTGTAGGCGACATGTTCCAAGGTAAACCGGTGATCACGGCGCGGTTTTTGGTCGAGTAATGTCGCGAGTAAATCAAGCGCGCGATCGACGCCTGCATCGCCATTGGCGTGCGCATGTAGCTGAAATCCAGCATCCCAGAAAACGGATGCATAAGCTTTTAGCTGCTCTTCTCCTGTCATCCAGACACCGCTGTGACCGTCTAAATAACCAGGTGGATTGAATTGCGAGAGCGCAGAGAAAATAGCGCCATCAATCATGAGTTTGAAGTGGTCTCTCACAGAGACTTGCCCAGCGTAGTCTTGCTGCCATTGACGGACTTGCTTTAAAGCTTCAGCAGGGGCCACCCCGCGCTCTAAGAACTTTAAAATGATGGGAGTCATGATCAGTCGAAATGGCACCTCGTCTTCGCTTAAGACTTTGCTGAGAAGCGCTAGTTCTATCGCGGGGTCGCCAGATATTCCCAAGCCCATATCAAGTGCCGTGGTGACACCGCCGCGGTGGACGAGCTGGTTAAAATTGCGGATACCTTGCGAAAATCTCTCTGGCTGCGTTAAGAAGTGTAGTTTGGACAGCACAATCATGAGGCCTTTTTCCCAGAAATGCCCCTCTTCCCAATTGGCTTCGCCATGCGCTGTGGCCATCTGAGATTCGTCAATTCCAAGCATATCCAAAGCCACCGTATTTGCGATGACTTCATGGAAAGAACGTTGCCACAAAAATACAGGGCGATCGGGGAACCAAGCATCTAGCTCTGCGCGCCGGATACGACCATGCCAGAGTTCATGATATCCCCAAGTGCCAAAAGGGATCGACCAATCGGTATGCTGCTCGATCTGCTCGGTCAGAGCCTGGCGATACGCCGCTGGGCTTGTTACGCCTTTGAATTCGCCGGTCGGTAAAGACCAAGCATCAGGCGCAATGAATGGTAGCTGGGTTAGAAGGGCCGGTAAGCTTGGATGCACGTGAGGGTCTATAAACCCTGGCATGATAACCTTATTCGCCAGTTGGCGATCAATATACCCACCAAATTGGTCTAGCCAGTGCTTGAGTGTCTGCTCAGTCCCAACGCCAACAATTCGACCGTCCTGAACAGCAACGGCGGATGCGCGAGGTTGAGACGGCTCCATTGTGATAACTGACTTTGCCGTATAGATCGTGACAGGAGTGGCAGTCGCAGTGGGTAGGACCAGTAATCCAACGACGAGGCTACAACTCCACCCGAAGAGTTTAATCCCTTGCACGAGAAACACCCAGTCGATTGCCGGGGAATACCTCTGGTACTAGGTTGCCCTGACGAACCACGATTTGTCCATTCACCAAAACCCAGTGAATCCCAGTAGGTGGAAGGTACGGCGCCCCGTACTCTGCATTCGCAGCAACTGTGTTGGGATCGAAAATGACCAAGTCGGCGTCTTTACCGACTTGAACGCGGCCTTTTTGAGCGAATTCAGGCGCGATTGATTCGAGCCACTGTGCCTGTTTGAGACTCATTCTTGCGAGCGCATCGGATAGCGATAGGATGCCTTGTTCGCGCACATAGCGACCTAATACTCGAGAGTAAGTCCCAGCGATATTCGGATTGGTCAGCTGTTGTTCAGAAAACGCGGGGAGTGCATCTGTAGAGATCATCATGTCTGGCCACTGAAGGGCCGTTTGTAGCCACGCCTCTTTGACGTAGTGGTGGTTGACGGAGCCACCGGGCTGGTTTTCACTGTAATAGTTCCAACGCTGTTCCGTTAGCCATTCCCCCGTGGCGACCCATTGAACATCACTGTAGTCGATGTCGAAGATTGAGCGCCAGTCGCGCTTGCGGAAGACGTCTGCCGAGATGCTGGTTCCCCCTGCCAAGTAGCTGAGTGTTTCGGTAGCTACTCGGGCCCCTTGAGATCGCGCCTCGTCTATTTTAGCAAGCCATTCTGTAATGCCGCCCATAGCATTGTGTGTGATATGACAAATAAATACGGGGGTCTGGGTTTTGACCGCGAGATCTAAGATTTCTTCAAGTCCAGCAGGATCCCCGGGCAGACCTCTTCTGACGTGTGTGAATACTGGCGCATCGTAGCGTGCTGCAAGTCTAAAAATCATCTCAAGCTCAGGTTTCGAGATGGCATCTGTCATGTAGTCCAATAGCACACCAATACCGATTCCACCCTCCTTTAACCCGGCTTCAAGCAACTGTTCGATCTCTTTGATTTGCTCCGGCGTGGCTATTTGCTCCCACGCACGCGCATCCATAGTGATCGATTTACCTCGGTGAAAAAAGTAGGGTTGATCCAGTCCATCTATGACCTTAAGACGCGTTGCGTAATGTCCAACCGAAGCGCCAAAGTGGATGCGTGGTTTGGCTTCAATGAGCTCGCCGTAGGCCGATACAGGATAAGCACCAGCTTCAGTATCGAGCTGGGTGGTAATGCCGTCTAGTACGGCTCGTTCAGTCGCAAAAGGTGTTGGAGTGTGGGTATGGATATCAATAAAACTGGGTGCAACCACCTGCGCTGTCGCGTCAACAACGACATTTGCATCGAGAGGCTGGTTAGATAGTGAAACGATACGCCCATTCTTGATTCCCACGTGGGCGATACCATCAAATTGGCTCTCTGGATCGATAACGCGTCCATTGTTGATGGCAATGTCTAAGTCGGCGCTGCTGGCGACCAAGGTCGTTTTGATCATGAGCACACTGATTATGATGACGAACAATAGAGATTTGAGTCGCATGTAACAGTCTTTTTTTATCCGGTTTGGTGCAGTGTACCACTGGATTCAGATGCGACAGAAGACAGGTCTTTTTAGGGCTCCGCTCAGCGCTGCGTGCAGTGCTTCGCAGCTATCTCGTATGGCTTAGTTTGCGGACGCGATATCAGTGGGTCCTTTCTTGGGGTGTACCCTAAGAGGCGCAATTGTTGGTGGGATATGCAATGTTGTGTTAGCGAATGATCTTGATCCAGTCACCCACTTTGGGCTCGCGGTCAGGATATAAACCATTGATCAGCCGCAGTTGATCTTCGATATCGGGGAGCTGAGACTCAGCGGCTAACGAGGCAATACTGGCGCCTCGAGGTACTTGGATGAACTCGATGCGACGGCCCTGGCCCACTTGTTTCTCGGTCGGGTGGATCGGTCTAAAGCTTTCTATGATTGGCATTATGATTGCGTCACTGCTACTAAAGTCGGATCCAGCCCCCTCAAATTGGTAAGCCAGACCGTTGAAGTGAATCACGGCCAAACGTTTGTGAATACCGTTCGCGGTAGCTATGGCGGAGTAGCCGCTCAGGCCGGCTTGCTCTAGGGTTTTGGGATCTGTCAGGGTCCCAATAGCACGCGACTTGAGCCATGCCTCAGGTGTTTGTTCCGCGGCTATTCTGGATAGAGCGATGGTGAGAGACATCGCGCCAGAGGGATCAGTAGCCGTGATATTCTCGGCACTTGTGTTCACCATCCAACCCTCGGGTTGCATGAAGGTGAAGCCGAGCTTGTTGTGGTAGAAGCGATTATCTTCTCGTTTACTTTGGATACTGTCTCCGAAAACTAGACCATTCAGAAAGTGGCGAATTGGTTTGCGTGGCACCAGAGGTTTTTCTGGCTCGTCTAGCTGACTCGCTGTTCGGATGACTTGTTGCAGGCGCTTATCGTTTTTGGGGTGGGTTGAATAAAGACCGTGATAGCTGCCGATCGATTCACCCGCTTGTCCGGCCTTACTCCTTTGATAGCGCTCTTGATCCTTCAATACGCCAATCACTTCGAGCAGTGCATCCGTGTTGTAGCCCGCTTTGTGCATGTAGCGTGCACCTAAACTGTCAGCTTCAAGTTCCATCTCGCGACCGTAACCAGAGATTAACTGTGCACCGTAGGTGTCAGCAGCGCCCGCGAGACTGCCACTGCCGGTAAGAATGAGCGTTGTAACCGATAACACTTTACTGGTCGTGCGAGCCGTTTTTTGGCGGGCTGAGTGTCTTGCTGTCACGTGGCCGATTTCGTGTGCGAGCACGCCCGCGAGCTCATCTTCTGTATCGAGGTAGGCGAGCAAGCCGCGGTTGACATAAACATACCCACCGGGTGTGGCGTAGGCGTTAATGGCGGGGTTATCGATGACCGTAAAGGTGAACGTGGCATCGGGCATGTCGCTCACTGCGACCAAACTTTGCCCTATTCGGGAGACGTACGCTTGAACCTCTGGGTCGTCGTAGAATGCGCCTTGTTGGCGCAGCTGCTCGTACATCTCAAGACCGATGTCGTCGAGGGCGCTAGAGGTGGCCAGCACGACGTTAGCGCCACCCGTTGCCGGATTAACAGCGCAAGACACGAGCTGCGATGACGCCATAACAACACACAGTAGTAACAATAAACGGCGCATAGTGATCAGTAATCTGCCGATAAAAATTGAAGGAGCTGCATACCGATGCCATCGCATGCCGTACCCTGTACTGGCGCAATAATTGGGATCGGAATGACGATCGCGGGCATATAAGATTGACCTTGGGTGCTGGTATTGATTCGGCCGACCTCGGCCTGATTCGAGAAATCCCAAATCACGGCTTCGTAGTTCGAGGTGTCACTCCACGTGCCGAAACCGAAACATCCGGCACCGGAGGGGCCAACACCGCAGGTCATAGAGCCCACCGAATCGGTGCGCTCGGTGCTACCATCGATCCAGATCATATATTTGGTATCAAGCTCTTTCAGTTTGCTGGCGACCGCATCTTGCGCGAGTAACTTGGCGATGGCGTCCGGGTGCATAGGGGCTGTGCGTGGCTCAAACCACGGGTAAAGATGATCTAAGAAGCGCTCTTCTTCGATGATATTGACGGTTTGATCTGCTCGCTGAATATGGCTACGGACACACGCCACGAAATCGCGCTCAGTATCGTAGTGACTCGAATGACGACGTCCCAAAATCACAACCGATGACGTGCCGATACCGAGCTCGGGTACGTTATAGGTCATTTCATCGATACTCGCGGTAACGCAGCCCTGCAGCCCTGCAGCGAGCCAAACAATTATGAGCAGTGACAGGAATCTAGTTTTCATCGCGCGTTGACTCGCTGTGTACGGCCTTGACGTGTTGCTCGAGGAATCCTTTCACCTCGGGTTGTTGCCCAAAATTGACAATGAAGTTGGCGCCCGCGTCTCGCAGAGCCACGATAGCCGCCGCTTCGACTGCATCTTGTGCGCCGAGCATAAATGCTTCTGGCGTTTTGCCGTAGCCGGTCATAGACCACTGAGCTACTGATTCGCCCTGCGCGGTGGACAGATTGATATCGTAACGCAGCCATATTTCATAAATTGAGGTGTTGGTTTGCGTCGGAATGGCATACTGAAGATCTGCGATGACCGGTGTGATCACACCGTCTACTTGGCTTGCGGGGGCTTCCGGACTGGGTGGGGCATCAAGATATACGATACCTTCAAATAGAGATCCCAGCACAGTTTGCCAAAGATTCACCTGCGCAAGGCCAGTTTCGACAATCCAACTGCGTTCGGTTTTACTTTCGGGATCATCAACAAAGGTGTGAGATTTGAACTCGTCACTAAAGTGAACCCCCACTGTCAGGGGCAGGGGATCGACCACCGGCTGTGGGAATTGACTGTTCACGATAACCTGTTGCGCGCCACATCCCGTGATAAAAAAGCTAACGAGAAGCACTGTCATAGCGCGTTGTGGCGTTCTAACGGTAGTCGTTAAGTCCAACAAAAGTGCCTCCGTTACGAAAGGTCAGCTCCCGCATTAAGGTCGCAAAACGTATTCCGGTTTGACTAGTGTAGGCGTCTGGTGAAAATTGTACAGGAAAGCCGATCGCGTGAATTCGCACTTTGCGCACGCCATCTTCTGTTTCCTCGTTAATTCGGTCAATCGTAGCCACTACAGACGCGATTGAGTCACCAGAAAACTCATCACCTAATACGTATACGCTGATTTTTTTCTGCGGATCATAAAAGGTTCGTATCGATTGGGTGAGTCCTTCGACTGGGCTCGAATTACTGAATGGGTTCCAAGTGCGGAGATTATTAAGAATAATTCTGCGGCGCCCCGGTGTGTCCGGAATCCACTGTCCGCGGTATCTTGAAAATAAATAGTTTCCCATGTCATTCATTACCTGAATGCCTTTCACTTCTGGGTAAATACTGAGCGTTGCTTCCATTTCTTGCAGCATTCTGGGCCAGGCATACGAGAACATTGAGCCCGACGTGTCGATCACAAAAATAATGTATTCGCTATCGACTGGAATACCCGCGATCAAATTATTCTTGGATTGATACTGTAATCCCAGTAATCGCTCCATTTCCTCGCTCAAGTCTTGTTTGGCACTGGCGAGGGTTTCGATAATGATTTCCTCGCTGCTGGCTTGGGTTTGCGCGGCGGCATAGTCGCCTTGCAGCTTCGACAGAGTGCCGCGTGCAATCGCCAGTTTACGCGTCAGCTCGGACAGCTGCTCCTGCTTGGCATTGAGCTCTCGATTAAAAATGGCGGTTTCGCCTCTAAGCTCAAACAGTTCGGCTTGCAAAGCGGCAATCCGCCCGTCTAAGTTAATGGTGGATTGTTCAATGATCTGCGGCTGAACGGTTTTGGTGATCATGAGTAGCAAGATCACAGCACCAAATCCGCAGCAGATGACGTCGAGGAACGACAGTGAGAAAGGTTCGGTCTCTCGTCTTGATCGCGACATTACGGCCAGTCCTTCGAGGGGCTAATGAAAGAGCCTCGGGTTGATTGCGCCAATTGCCAGAAGTAAGCCGGCGCCATCGGGTCCCCTTCCATGGGCGCTAAAATGGTATTGACCGGGACATTGCGGGGCAAGAGTCCAATCGCACTTTGAAATAAGGCTTCGCGATCACGTCCCGAGATGCGAGGTTTGGTGGCTTGCTTATCGCCCTGAGTGGGCAGGCCATCGGTAATCAAAAAGATATTGTCGGTTTGTGGGGAAAGTTCAGCGAGTGCCCGAAATGCTGCGTGCAGACTGCTGCCTCCGCTTGGAATAAGCTCTGAAATGGTATCCGCTACGCGATCTAATTCAGTTTGATTAGCCACATCAAGCCATTGACCTTGTGTATCGGGTAAAGCGCTTGAAGCTGCGGTATTGAAGGTAATGACCTGATACTGTGCTGATGGTGGCAGCTGCGCCAGTAACCAGCGAACCGTATTAACACTGCGACGCCACTTACGCGATTGTGCTTGTAATTCGGGTGATCGATTGCGGAGTTGGATAATATTCACAATCCGGTCATCGAGCATACTGGCAGAGGTGTCGAGTAGGATGACAATCCGTTGTCCGCCCAAGTTGAGACCGGTGAGATACTGTCTATTGCCCTCACCACTAAAGTCGCGGGCGCTGCGACCAGAATTGGCGTCGGCCAGCGCTTGTAGGCGTTGGATCTCTGCTTCAAGCTGTTTCAGTTCGGCAGTGAGACTCGCGACCACGGAGTTCTGATCAAGCTCGTCGTTATTGAGGGTGTCCAGTAATGTCTCGATACGGTTCATTTCTTCCTGAACCCGAGCGGCTTGTCCCTGAGCCTCGACAATCTCGAGGTCGAGTGTGGCGACGGTGTTCTTGGCTGCGACCAAATCCGCTTCACCGTCACGAATATCTTGTTCCAGCAGGCTGACCTCGGACAATAGCTGACTGTTGATGGCATCGGCCTCAACAGTCAGCGAGTGATCGATAATCAAGAAAACCAGAACAATAGCACCGAAGCCACACGACATAATATCCAAAAAGCTTAAATTGAAGGTGGTGAATCGGCGTTTTGCCCTTGCCATAACCTTACTCGTCTACCTCGATCAGGGTCATTACGGCACCATTAACGTTAATTCGGTCACCGGGGCTGATCTTTTGCTCTTTGCTGACCAGTTTGCCATTGATCGTAATGAGCTCAGGTGTTGCAGAGCTGACTGTCAGCCGCCATTGATTCAAGCTGGCACTCGGTGCGTGTCGTTTCAGCCACTGCTTGAGCGGGACGGCCCGATAGTCGATTAACCCAAACGCCTGAGTGGTGCGCTCTGCAGGGTTATTCTCGGCCTGAGTAGAGAGAGCGCGGTTGAACGGGAGTGAATCGATCAGTGTGTAGGCATCGGCGCCCTGCGTGAGCGACACCAGAGTGTCGTAGTGATCGACCAGGCTGTTCTTAGGGATGGGTGTTACGGTCCAGCTATCAGGGCAAGAAGGTGCAAGGCCGCGTCCCCAGTCCTCGATTAGGCAGTGCGCACTACTTGGGCTGAAGCGCTCTAGAGCATCGAGCAGTGGTTGGTAGGCGGGCTTCAATTGATCGGCGCTCAGGGTGATCTTGTGCCCTTGGCATTGAAAGTGCAGCGTCTGGGTCTCGCCCAGAGACATCGCTGCAATTTGATCACTCAGCGCCTGTTCATCAAGTCCGGATCGCAGAGCATCGAACCGGGTCTGTTCGATAAACTGAGTATTGATTAACTGAAGCAAACGATCTTGTAAGGCGAGCAGGCCTAGGCCAGAGACGGCAGTGCTCCGTTTCACCAGAATCTCGTGATCAACCACATGAAGCTCTGTCACGAGCAATTGATGTAGTTGCAGTTCAATGTGCAGCGTGCGATTTGATTGAGCGTACAGGTGTCCCAACGCGATACTGCGATGCAACAAGCAGAGCGCCTGAATCGGTGTCGCATTTAAGATGCCCAGCATCAGACTCAACTGGTCATCATTGTAATGTCCGGGCACGGCAATCACTGATGATACCTCGTGTTCACCAACGAGGGCGGCCAGCTGGGCATGGATGAGATCGGCGCTATGACGCGCATCGCCCTGCCATGAGGCGAGTGATTCAAGGCTCGGTTGCAGCCAGTAGCGGTGGGTTAACTGCTGAGGCTTGAGCTTATAATTGAGCCAGATTTGATCCCCGAATGCGTAACGCGACCCATCCCAAAGTGCCATACCTGGCTCACAGCTGTGCTGTTCAGGATTAAAAAAACTGATGTTGCTGTCAATTAAATCAAGAATATAGGGTGTCATAACTAGGGGGTCACTAAAAATCGAAGCAGGTTCTTATCGGTGTAGCGCTGGCACTCAAGGACCAGCCGCTCCTGAGACTGTTGCAACTGATGCAGACAAAACATAATGATGATACTCAGCACCAGTGCAACAAAGGTGCTATTAAAGGCAACCCCTAGGCTCACGGTCACACCCGAGATGTCCCCCTCTACTGCCTTGTAGGCCTGACCGAGGGCATCACCAATACCACGAACGGTGCCGATGAATCCAATAGAGGGTATCGCCCACGCGATATATCGAATCATCGATAGTTCGCTGTCCAGTCGATCTGCTTCAGTCTCACAATGCTCACGAACCGTATCCGCGACAGCGGGAATACTTTGAGTGGTGGCGAAGCGCTGCAAGGCAGAGGCAAGCGTTCTCGGCAATAAGAAATCTTGCTGATCAGCCGGCAGTGCTTCAAGGCTTCTACTGATACTGCGTGCATCACTGGGAAGTACGCTCATGCCCTCGGCGATATTAAGGACGGTGCCCTGCGCGAGCGCACGCTCTAGCGTCGTGTGCCGCCATTTATAGGCCATGATCGATAGCGCCCACAGTAACAGGATGAGGCAAGCCTCTTGCTCATAGTCTCTGAGCACCACGTAAAGGCTTCGGCTTGGCACATAATCTTGACCCGCAGCTTGGAGCGCGAGTTGCGCGATCATATGAGCTTCTGCATTAGGGCGGATGAGACCGACGTAAAAGCCGTGTACCACAATAATGGTAACGATGAGCGCGAGGAGCTGGAACAAGAATTCGTTTTTAGTGATCCAATTCATGATTGTGCCTAGATATCTACGGGGAAAGAAACCGATAAATCCTCAGAAATTTGCTCTGTGGGCTCGTACTGTAACACGGCTGCGGCTTGCTCGCGGTTAGCCAAATCAGAATCGATTTGGGTGGCCTCACCCACGGGTGTTTGCGCGGTAATCTTCGGATTTGCTCGCTCGTCCTTCGGGTCATTTTGCCGAGGTGTCTCGGTAGCGACTGGCACCGATGCTGGGGCAGATTGCTGGGTCGGTTCGGTCGGCTTCGGTAAAGGTGTATCGGTCGTCACTTGTGCCATCGCCCATGACGCGAGCATCAGTGCTGCAAACACAGCGGTGCCGCTCAGTTTATTCAGCATATCGCGCCACTCTGAAGCCAATGTCATCTTTACCCAATGAGCCATAGTCTCTGTAGCTTAGCCTTAACTCAGTCAATTTTGATCGCGACCAACTTGCGCCTTTAATCACAAAGTTCTCACCCGGTGGCGCCCCTAAGGGGTCCATCAGCACGCTTTCCGAAGGCACTGGAATATCATAGGTGTCATGCATCCACTCCGCAACGTTGCCCGCTAAGTCGAATAATTGATAGGGTCCAGGCGCATAGCTCGCCACCGGCGCAGTCGCACTTTGGCCGTCTTCATAGCCATCGATTGTACGTCCGGTCAAATAGGCACCAGAGGCATCAGCAAAATTCTCGGTGTTGTTCGCTGGTGGAAAAGTCTCACCCCACAGGAAGCGGCGCATGCCGTCGGCGTGAACTCTGCTGACGAACTCCCATTCGGCTTCGGTAGGTAGTCGGTATCCAATACTTTCTGGATTGAATCCTATGATGATGCCGCCGTCTTCCAGGTAAAAAGGAGGAAGGCCCTCTTGAGCACTCAGCCAGTTACAGAATTGCGCTGCCCGTTGCCAGCTTACCTCGACCACTGGCTGGTTCTGGCGGTTGAGAGATGTGCCCGCGATAACCCCAGAATTGTGCTCGGCATCGAATGCTCGGAACTGTTGGTTGGTGGTTTCAGTGTTCGCGATATAGAACGCGCGACTGAGCTTGACGGTCTGCTGTACTTCATTGGCTCGGCGTCCGGAGTCCCGTCGCGAGCTTCCCATTATAAATGCCGAGCTGCCGACCGCATCGATTAGGGTCATCTTGCCCCCGACGGCGTTGATAACGGTTGGCAGTAAACGAGCGCGACGAGCCTCTGCAAAGGTCAATAGGCGCGCGGTTACGGTTTGTTCTAAACCCGAGCGCGGTGTCACTTGCGTGCTGAAGGTGTCATAGCCTTCTTTCTCGATCGTAACATCCTGTGCTGTTTCGGGTAGTTGATAAACGCCAGATCCTGTACCCAAACGCTGGCCGTTGGCGTAAATTACGGCATCTGCTGGGCTCACCTCAAACTCGATAGTGCCTAGTGATGGACTTAGAGTGATGATCTCAGTGCGACTGGTGCCTGGTGCCAGTTGACGCTCGAACGTCTGCGGTTTGAATCCCGGCTTGGTGATGGTAATGAGGCTGGGTTCATTGGGCACCAGCTCGAGGCTGGTCGGTGTCAAACCTTCATAGCGTTGATTGACCCGCACAGTAGCGCCATCGGGCTCAGTGATCACTTGCAATACGCCATTGGCGGGTTCAAGTTCAACTACAGGGTGAATGACATCACCTTCCGGCTCAATTGAGAGTGAGAGTGGCTTGCTCTGATACGCGACCTTTTCGAATCTGATCAGGCGCTCGCCTGTGAGTAACTCGAGCGTAATAGGCGTTGTGCCAACGAATTGTTCATCTACCCAAACATCAGCGCCTTCAGGCTTTGACGTAAAAGTGACGTCGCTCCAGTCGGGCCGCAGTTCTACGGCGATGGTTTCAGCGATCCCTCTACCCGTGACCGAAATGAGTTGGCTGCGGGTTTGATAGCGATCCGCTCGCACTTCTAGCTGGTAATCGCCGGGTATGAGTTGCAATGCGCGCTGCTCAAGCAGCTCGCCATCGAGGAAAAGTTGACTCTCTGGTGGCGCTATCGCGAAGGTGATTTCTCCGGGCAGAGGAGACAGGGCGACAGTTAAATTTTGGGCGGCCGCCTCGGTGACTTGGTAGTCAATTGCTGTTGGGTAGAAGCCGGGGCTAGTGACCGACACCTGATAGTCGGATTCAAGCACTAAAAATCGATCACTCAAGGCGAGATGTAAGCCGCCTGACAAGGAAATAGTGGCGGAATCCGCGGGCTGCACGATGACTTTTAGGCTTTTCGCATTGAATAAAAATAGCAGTACACAGAACAGTACGGCAGCTACGAGTACAATGGCAAGGGTTCGAGTAGAGGGTAGCTTGGGTCCATTGCTACTACTCTTTGATCCACTAATAGGCGCAAATTCTGCGGGCTTTAATGGTCGGTCCGAAGTAGCCATTAGAGTTTTTCCTCACAGGCAATAAAGTGCTCAACAGCCTCAGAGTCTGGCTCGACCGTAAACGTGACAATGACATCTCGGTAGCCCAGACGGCTGCCTCTCAGGGTGTACTGGCCGGGTCTCAATGACAGCTCTGTGCTCACTAATTGACCCAGTTTAGAGTGTCTCACCAGAACCACTTCGGTAGCACCATCAGACCGCACAATGACAGGGATCGATTGGTTTGCTTGTCGCAAGAGTTCACTGAGCGTGGTTAACTGTTGTTCGAGTTTTGGACCGATTGGGTCCGTGGCCTGGGCTCGACGTAAGGCTTCGCTGGCATCGTCGGCGATAGCAATATCGCTCAGTCTGGCAGGTTCTTGAATGAAGGTGTTGAGCGTTTGTTCTAGTTCATAGCGTTGGCGCGCAAGAGCAAGGCCGCTCAGAGCATATTGAACCGTCGAGTCGAGTGCGAGGGCTTCTTGATAGTGGGTAATCGCATCACCCCACTGCTCTTGATCGATCAATAGTTGTCCTCGATCACGCAATCGTCGCAGGGTCTCCTGGGTCATAGCGGTCTCGAGCTGTTCTGCCGCTTGGCCAATCGCGGGGTCGTTAGGGCGATGCACGCGCGCTTCTGCAAGCGCCTCCTCGGCAGCGTCATAGCGCACTTGATCAAGAGCGGTGTAGAAAGCACTCATGGCGTTATCGAACCGGAACGTATGCCATGATGCAAGAATAGTCGCTCGTTGTGCTGCTATTAGTGGGTGCGCTGAGTTCAGCGCGTGGGCTTGGTCAATCGCAAGCTTGGCTTGTTCCCAGTCGTTACTGGCGACCGCCGTTTCAGCTTGTGCTAAGTAATCGATGATCGAGGGCAGCTGCGCGACCGACTTACCCAACGAGTCGATCCGGGGATCCATTGGCGCGAGCCACAGGAGTCGTTCTAATGCACTTTGAGCCGCAATCTGATCAAGGGCTTCGATCGCTTTCTGCGTCTCTAGCGCTGCTGTCTCTGCGCGTTCGGGAATGCTCTCTCGCAACTGCTGTAATTGGGTCAAACTTTGCTGGTAGAGTTCGATAGCACGCTCAAATTCTGAGTTCCGATAGGCTTCATCGCCTGCCTGTGCGTTTAAATCAGCTTCAATGTAGCCCGCTTCAGCCCATCGCATGACCTGTGCTTCTTGCAGTAACTCTTGCTCAAGAAGGATCGATTCTAGAACAGACTGCGCTTGTTGCCGCGCCTTTGCTTGCTGTGCTTGCTGATAGGGTGATCCCGGTGCCGCTGGCTCTCCCAAGGTGACGCGTTCAGCGCTGGGATTTGGCCGTAAGGTAGACGTAGGCGCTGGGATTGCCTCCAGCATCGGCGCAGGGGCGGCAACTCGATTCGGTAGCCAGACAAAAACGGTCAGTAACGAGAAGATCAGACTGATGCTGAGCACTATGATCACGATGATATTCAGGCGATTCTCAGATGCTTTGTCCGCAACAGGCTGGAAGGGACTGAACGGACGCGGCCGCAGTTTTTTTTGGCTCATGGCGTGTCAGTGGGCCCTGTGTTTGTTGGTAAGTCACCCACTTCAGTGCGGTAAATATCATCGAGTAACGCGCGCCACTGTGCGTACTGATCTTGTACGCTGCCGGTCAAGGTAATGGTCTGATCATTCAGTTCTATAATCTGTGGTGTCATTTCTGCTTCAAGTGATGCGCCGAGTTCTTCCAGCGCCTCTACGTGAATGGCGGCCTCGTTGCGCTTGTCGAGACCACTTTTTACCATATAACCACCGCCCATAATTGCGACGTTGCCGGCAGTTCGGGCGACTGAGTCATTGCCATTGGCAGAGGCGTAGATGCCGGCCAAAACCGCGGCGCCACCGATAATGAGTTCTTTTCTGGATTCGGCCTTGATCTGCTCGAGTGCAATGGCTTCCTCATAAGTGAGTTTACGCCACTCTTGATAGGGCGCTTGCATCTGGACACCGAACTGCTCGTAGTAGGTTTGAAGGGTGTCGACATACAGTTGGTCTCGAGTCCGAATAACGCGCACGCGCTCGAGCATTGGATCGCTATCTGCCGGCAGTTTTTGCAGTTGGTAGTATCCGTCACGGAGCACCACGTAGTCGGCAAATGCTTCGCTTGCAAACCGCTCGGCAAAGCGCATCTCGGCAACGGATCTGACTCGCTGCCGCTGATTTGACGACAGGGTCTGAAAGTAAGCTAAGAGGTCGTTGGCGATTCGATTATAAACGGCCTGGAAAGCATCGTGAGTGACACGAGTGGTTGTGGCGTAAGCGTAACGCGACGCCTCGGCGCTGTACTGCTTGCTGTCGAGCCAAAAGCGCCCCGTGGCATCCACTGCATCGATCTCTAAGGTCAGCGTTTTCCCATCTGAATGTATTATCTTGCCACTGATCATCAGGTCGGTGAGTTGATCATCTGTGGGCACTACTCGCACCGCGCCCCAAGCCCCACTATTTTGCAATGCCCCCATCAAGAGTTGAGGAATGTAGCGCGCCTCTGCTTGCCTGACCTCTGTAAAGACAGGGCTATCATCGTCGATTTCTGAATCTAAGCCGGGATCAAAAACCGCGATACTGACATCGAGTAATTCTGAGTCTGCAATGCTCCGATTGGGCGTATCTACGGCCGGGATTGAGGTCGTTTTAATAGTCTGAGAAACACAGCCCACTGCAAGAGTCGCGAGCGTGATAACGAGAGCGAGTCGGCGTATGATGCGGTTCATCCTTGGTTAAGTCCTTTATATTTGCGATATTCCTGCCACAGCTTCTCTCGAATTTCAGGATCTGGCTCGCGCATCGCAGCTTCTCGTAGTTGTCTCGCGATGACGTCGTCATTATTGCCATCGGGAATATCGGCGGGCGGGGGATATTGAGCGGTGGCCGCAGTAGAGGCGGGTTGCCCCGATCTCATCCCACCACCTGCACCGGGCGCTCCCCCAGCACCACTTCCTGCGCTTCGGCTGGGCATGGCGCCGTAGGATTCGTTGGTGGTTTCACTTGCGGGTTCGACCTCGAGATCTGCGGCTGGGGATTGCGTACGTGCATCATTGCGCTGCTGATCTTGAGTGCTGCGGATGATTTGATCGAATACTGAGGTTGTGGCCTCGAGTTCCGCATCGAGCACGGCAATTTTTTCGGTCTGGGTTTGTCTTCCTGAGGCGGTACCCGCGGTACTTTTTGTTCCGGTACTGGCATTGGTAGCGCCAGTGGCAGGTTGTGATTGAGAGCCTGCCCTATCGGTCGAGCTCGAGGCGGTTTCTGAACCGTTTGCTGAGCCTGTGGTTGCCTCGTCTGTGGCGGTTGTTTTTCCGCCACCTACTGTGGAGACTTGGGTTTGGTCTGATGTCTGCCTTGGCGCAGGGATATCATCATTGAGAGTGGGCAGCGATGCGTCAGCACTGGGCCCGTCTGTGAGAACGAAACCTGGTCCACTTCCCGCTTCGACGCTATCTGAAGAAGGCGAGGGATTGCCTGAGTTATTGTCTGATGCCTTTGCAGTGGCGGGGCTTGGTGATTGTGAGCGCTCACTCTCGGTTTGTGATGTGCCATTTTGAGAGGGTAGT
>CBFHJC010000016.1:0-20040 GCA_965656045.1 Aequoribacter sp. | reverse complement strand
GGCCAAGCGCGATACCAGCCTAATAACAGTGACCGGCACTTGCTTTTGATAGAGCTCAGCGTTGATATTTCAGCAGCGCACAGCCGCGCTCACTGCCTTAGAAAAACTCAAAAAAAAAACCCGGCAGCGCCGGGTTCTTAACGCTCGTTATCGCCTAGAACCGATAACCGACAGTCAAACCGTAGGTTTGTGGATCCAACAAGAACTGGTTGGTGAACAAGCTGGATACCTGAGCAGTGGTGTACATACCGGTGATGTAATCTTCATCAAGGATATTCTTCATCCACGCTGAGGCATACCACTTACCATCAACATCCTCTAACATTGCGCTGGCGTTCCAAACTTCCCACGAAGGCGATAAGTCTTTAGCCTCGTTAAAGTTTCTGGTGTACATATCGTCCTGCCAGTAGTAGTTAGTCGAGATTGTCAAAGGATGACCACCTAGCTGCGTTAAATAGCTGAGACCGATGTTCATGCTAGTCTCTGGCGTATTAGCCAAGCTGTTGCCACTCTGGTCTTTCAAGATTCCCGGACACAAACCACCGACCGGTCCAGCAGCACAATCTGCAGGCGCCACGTTAGTCAGGAAGTTGTTACCGTTGATCGATACCATATTCTCTGACGTCCCTTTACCATTGGGATCACTGGTGTCATAAGTCTGATAATCGAGGATCTCGGAGTCGATGAACGACGCTTGCGCAGACAAAATCCACTTATCTGACAGCGCCCAAGTCAATTCAACTTCAAGTCCACTGATCTCTGAGTCAGTATTACCGTTCAGAGAGGTTACTCCAACGATGCGCGATACCTGAAGATCTTGGTAGTCATAGAAGAAGTAGGTACCGTTCAGTCGCATCGCACCATCCATCAAGGTCGCTTTCATACCAATCTCAATCGCATCGATGAACTCAGGCTCAAAGGCTGCGTTTCTTGGATCAGCCTGTACCAAGGGAGAATCAATACTGATCGGGTTAAAGCCACCAGACTTAAAGCTCGAAGACGCCGTACCATAAAACATGATGTCATCCGAGTAGTCATAGGTTAGGTTGAATTTCCAGCTGGTCTGACTATCTTCATAGGTAGGATAGTAGAAATCACCGTCATTAGCCTCGTTCGGTAAATCCAAGAACGTGACGTAGATAGTGCGCTGAATACCATCTTTCTGCTCATCGCTGTAACGCAGACCAACGGTCGCCTTCAACTGATCAGTTACTTGGTAGTAGAGTTCGCCAAACACTGCCCAGGTGCTCACCTCATAGGATCGGGAATCGTTATGGTAGCCCTGCATGTAGGGATTGAGAGCATCGAAGGGGTTGTCTGGATTACCCAAAGGTGCTGGGAAGAATGCTGGATTAACCGGCAACACTGCACCAATCAGCGCCAAACCAGAGCTTCTGACCACGTAGCCATTCTGGTTTTCAACATCCATGTAGAAACCACCAATCTGGAAGTTAAGATCACCATCAAAGTCAGATATTAGCCGGGCTTCCATGGTGAACTCTTCCGCATCACTCCAGCTACGGTCAGCACCCCAGTTTTTATTGAAGTTTTGGTAGCCTCCGTTTGGCATCAAGGTCGGAATGCCGTTGGCTAATCCTGCCATCATTGGGTTACCCGCCCATAAACCAACACCAGGAATCCCCGTTGCTGCGTTGGTGATAAACGGCACCAATGCGCCTGCTCCCAGAGCGTTTAAGGTGGGTATCAGAGATGCATCGAGTGCTGGCACATTCGCCAAATTGGCCAGAGCTGCTATTTGAGGCGCCCAAGACTCAGAGGCAACACTCTTCTCGTAGTCCTCGGTTGAGTCGACCGAAGCCTTGGAATATCCACCGAGCAAGCTCAAGGTCATATCACCTAAATCTTGCTTGAGCTCGAGCGTGACAATGGTCTCATCAGCGGCATAAGTCGGCTCGTAGTCCATATTGACCGTTCTCATACCATCGGGGTTGGTGTCTACCGCGTAGTCATCTGCGGGGAACAAGGCTTGCGCCGACAATCCGGCCATCGCCGCCGCTTGCGCCTGCGCTGCCGCAGCGCCCTCGGCATTGCCAGCGGCTGCTAAGCCAGCTGCTTGCTGAGCTGCTAGAGCCGCGTAGACACCATAAACACCTGAAGCAATCGAACCAATCTGCGTCGTTAAAGTACCCGATATTCCCGAAGCGGAATGAATGGTCTCATAAACGTCATTGTAACCAGGCAAGCATCCCAGAATACCTGAGGGATCCTTCTTACAGGCCGATTTTTGCGACCGTGCCCGAGAATCTTCCTCGTCAAAATGATGCACTGTCAAATTAAGTTCGGTGGTATCGGTTGGAGTCCAATTAACCGACAATCGACCACTCCACATATCGCGGTCATCAATATCATTGCCGGTGAATAAGTTCGTTTGGAAACCATCACGCTGCAACTGCATGCCCGCGAGTCGTACAGCGAGGTTATCCGTTAAAGGCATATTTAAAAAGCCTTTGAACTGGGTTGCGTTGTAATTGCCAGCAGTCACTTCGGCGTTGCCGCTCATGCCACTTGGGTCGGCTTTGTTCGTGATCACGTTGATTGCACCGCCGGTGGTATTCCGGCCATACAAAGTTCCCTGCGGACCACGCAGAACCTCGACTCGTTCTGAATCGTAATACTGGCCTTCGAACATTCGGCTCGACCAGAGGTAGGCCCCATTCATGTGAATGCCAACGCCAGCATCACCAGCTGGCCCAATTGCACCCGAACCTACGCCCCTAATCCGCACATCGGCAGAGGTAAAGTTGCCTTTGGTCATCACCAAACTGGGCACGTTGAATTGCATGTTCATCTGATCATTGATCAGCTGAGCGTCCAAATCATCTTGAGAAAAGGCGGAAACGGCGATGGGGGTATCTTGAATACTTGTTGCTCGCTTCTCAGCCGTGACAATAACTTCTTCAAGCATTTGCGCATAACTGAGCTGCGACACAGCCGCGAAGGCTGCCACGCTGGTGGCTAATAGAGTTTTTTTCACAGTGTCACTCCTTACTTAATTATAGTTATATGAAGCGAGTTAACATTATCGAGCTTTTGGATCTCTGACAACACTTGATTTGTCACAAATACCAGCTTTTAGCTTACTTTTCACGAAAACTCAGGGCTGACGAGTGAGAGTCACCTTATCTCCTATCGATAAAATCGCCATCGGATCCGCATGCTGATCAAAAAAGATCGTATCTGTGCGGCCCAGTCGCCACCAGCCAGTCAGCGTCTGGTGAGTCAAAACGCCCGCTTGCTGACCTCCTATGGCAAAGGTGCCTGCCTCGGCAGTGGCCAGTTGGGAGCGACGCGGCAAATGCAAGTTTTCTGGTAATCCCGACAAATAGGGCATTCCCGGTAAGAATCCGACCATCGCCACAGTAAACTGGCACGTGCAGAGCGTTGCAATAATGTGGTCGACCTCCATGCCTACTTGATGCGCAAAGGTCGCCATGTCACCCTCGCCGTCGGAGCAAAAATCAACGGTTAACTGAACATGTTTGGGGGTATCGTCGTCCTCTTCAAATCTGAGATTGCCGAGTAATCCCCGCCATTGATCAAGCGTCCAATCCGCCGCCAACCCAGAACTGACGACTGCCACATCGGTAAAAGTAGGGACCACCCGCGCCACCGCAGCGTTTTTTGCTAGAGCTCGGGTCAATCGTCTGACTTTTTTCGAGGTCATTTCGGAGATTGATGCACCGAGCTTGAACAGAATCACTCTCTCGCCCATGAACTGGACGCCAATGTGCTCAATATCAAACATAGTTTCTCCCGAGTTTAGGGGCTATCGGTTATCTGAACCAGCGCTGTAAAGGTGCGCATAGCATACATCCATTGGCCAGCTTGCCTGCGGTTTGCTGCGAACCGGCAAGGGGTTGACATTAACTTCAAGTGCATTTGTCAATCGACATTCGGAGCCCTCACGACGCAGAGGTAAGTGAAGTAGAGATAATGGGTTGAGATCACCCCCGTTTTCTTCTACATTCATCGTTCACTTATCGAGGTAAACCGCTGTGTACCGTATTCTTCTGATCGCACTACTGTGCCCGTCTATCGCATTTGCTTGGGGCCAAAATGGCCATCGTATTACCGGTGCGATAGCCACAAGCCTACTGACTCCCGAAACAATCGCGCAAATCGAGACCATTATTGGTAATGAGTCACTGGCGGAAGCCTCGACTTGGCCTGATTACATGCGCTCAAACACCTCAGAGTTTTGGCGCAAATCGTCGCCGTTCCACTACGTGACCGTGCCACCAGGAAAACATTATCACGATGTCGGCGCCCCAGAGCAAGGTGATGCCATGACCGCACTCAATCAATTTACGGCAACGCTCAGATCCGATACCGCGTCGTCCGAAGAGAAAGCGACCGCGCTTCGATTCGTAGTTCATATCATTGGCGATCTCCACCAACCGCTTCACGCCGGTAATGGCTCTGATCGGGGGGGCAATGATGTAAAACTCTCCTATTTCGGTGAGTCATCTAATCTTCATCGCGTATGGGATACGCAAATGATCGAAGGCCAGAACTTGTCATACACAGAATACACGGCGTTTTTGCAACGTCACCTAAACCAAGAACAGATCGCAGAATGGCAAGACCTTGATCCAGCCACTTGGATTAAAGAGAGCACGGTACTGCGCGATACGCTGTATCCCGAAACCGACAAACTCTACTACAGCTATCCCTATCAACACATTGGATCAGTGAACGAGCGACTCTCGCAAGCAGGAGTTCGCATCGCGCACTACCTGAACGCAGTATGGCAAGAGTAGACCAAACCGCCGCCTTGCGCGGCGCGCTCGTTGTGTCTGGCATTCCAGTAATAGTGCATTACAAGGCCATTAAGCACCTCTACTTGCGGGTCAATCCGAGTACCGCAGAGGTGTCTGTCACAGCACCCTACACAGTGCGATCGCAGCATATCGAAGCCTTTGTTAAAAGCCGTCTCGACTGGATCATCGCTCGACAGCGCAAGCAAGAGGGGCGTACTCAACCGACAGCCCTTGTGTCGGGTAGTACTATTCCACTGTGGGGGCAGCCTTGCCCAGTGACTGTGCAGCACGGACGAAAGACCCATTGGGCCTACTCCCCAGCGGCAGGTCTGACTCTGAGCCAAATGGACGTCAGCAGTATCGAGAGTCAGCGGGTACTACTAGATGCCTTTTACAAAGAGCAGCTCGCCCATAAACTCCCCGCTCTAGTCACTTTCTGGCAGGAGAAGATGGATTTGTACGCGAACCATTACAGCATTCGACGCATGAAGACTCGCTGGGGAAGCTGCAATCCTAACAAGCGGAGAATCTCGCTCAATATCTGGCTGGCCGAGCGCCCCATCGAGCAACTCGAACTGGTTCTCGTGCATGAGCTCGTTCACTTCCTTGAGCTTAAACACAATGATCGTTTCAAGTCGTTACTGCAGTATTATTTACCCGACTGGAGAGAGCGAGACAGAGCACTCAATACGCCGCAGCAGATTGCTGCCTAAGATACCCGCGAGAATAACGCCACACGAATAAGAACGGAGATCCCATCATGACCACCATTGAGCGCTCAGATTCCCTCTACAATGACTGGATAGTCGCACAATGTGATCAGCAGCCTACGGCAATTGCAGTGCATGATCTCCATTCCAACCGGGTCATGAGTTACAAGTCATTCAATGAGCGCGTCGAATCACTGTCTAGTGGACTCTCACAGTTTGGTATTGTTACAGGCGATCGGGTTGCCTACCTTGGGCTAAATAGTAGCGACACGCTTGAAATTTTTGCCGCTACTCAGCGTATCGGTGCGATCTACGTGCCGCTCAACTTCCGTCTCACTGCTGATGAGCTCAGCTACATCATCAACGATGCCAAACCCAGCCTGCTGATATGTGATACTGAATTTAGCCACGTCAGCGAAGCGGTAAAAAAGCAGTTACCCTGGCTTGAGATAATACTGACGCAGTGTGATGGGAGCACCTCGGGTTACGAGTCTCTGATGATCAAACAAGCCTCGCAATGCGCAGCGGTCACGGGTGACGACACCGCAATGATTATGTATTCCTCGGGTACCACAGGACGTCCAAAAGGTGTCATTTATACCCGCCGCATGATTCTGGCGTGCGCAGTGAATATCCAACAAACCAGCGAGGTCACAGAGCACTCTGTTTTCCTAAACGTAATGCCATTATTTCACATTGGTGGTATGCAGAGTGTTCTGACGGCGCTGTACTCTGGCTGCAAAATCGTTATGGCGAGATCATTTGATCCCGAGCAAATGCTGCTCGCGATTAACGATCCCTCTCTCGGAATCACCAATCTGGGTGCTGTGCCTGCCATCTGGAACGCACTAGCAGCCCATCCTCTCTGTGACTCAACCGATTTCTCACGCATCCGATCCGCAGCAACTGGCGCAGAGTCAGTCCCACCCGCCCTCCTTACCGCGTGGATGCAGCGAGGCGTAGTTCTACGAGAGGTCTATGGCTTGACCGAAACATCCGGCATTATTTGCATGACTCGGGCGCGTGACCTCCCCCACAAGCTCGGCTACACCAGCCCACCCCTGCGCTACTGTCAGTTCAAAGTCATGCGTTCCGAAACAGAAGCAGCCGAGCCCGGTGAACTAGGCGAAGTCTGGATGCGCGGTGCGATGGTCACTCCGGGATACTGGCAGCGAGAAGACGCTACCGCTGAAGCGTTTCATGAGGGCTGGTTCCGATCAGGTGACATTGGTAAAGTCGATGCCGATGGCTGTCTCGCGATTGAAGATCGGATCAAAGACATGTACATCTCGGGCGGAGAGAACGTCTACCCCGCCGAGGTCGAGGCTGTGCTTTATGAAATGGACGCCATTACTGAAGTAGCCATCATCGGTGTACCAGACGCGAAATGGGGTGAAGTCGGATGCGCTGTTATAGCGCTGAAGCCAGGCCACGAAATGAATCTTGCTGACATACACGCTCAGTGTGAAAATCGTTTAGCCAAATATAAGTGGCCCAGATCGATCCGCGTAATGGACTCGCTGCCTCGAAACAGCACCGGCAAAGTGCAGAAATTCTTGCTGCGTCAGAATCAACCCTAACCCATGGCCAGCAAGAAGAAAAAAGTGTCGCAAGCAAAACAAGGCGTCGCACATGACGTATAAGAGCAGTCTCGCACAGACTCACAGCAGCTCTAAACGACTTATGGTATTACTGAGACTCACGGAGAACTATCAATGATCACACTTTACGGCTTCGCCTACTCAAACTACTTTAATATTGTAAAACATGTGCTCTTACTGAAAGAGATTCCATTTCAAGAGCACAAGATCTACCCCGGTTCACCGGAGCTACTGCCAATCAGCCCAGCTGGCAAGGTGCCCGCTATTACAACACCATGTGGCACTCATATTTCCGAAACGACCGCAATTCTTGAGTATCTCGAAGATCATTTTCCTGCCAATCCTCTCATGCCAAGTGACGCAGCCGAGCGCGCGAGAGTCCGCCAGATCATCAAAGTCATCGAGCTTTACATCGAGCTTAGCACTCGGCGTCTACTGCCAACCGCGCTCGCTGGGATGGTGCCTAATCCAGAACTGTTAACAGAGGTCAGAGCGACAGCAGAAAAGGGCGTTGTGGCTTTGAATGCATTAACGACCTGCTCACCCTATCTTACTGGGAGCACGCTCACGATGGCTGATATTTACTGTCGATACGCTATGGCGATACCACAATTGGTGGGCCCGAAAGTACTTCAATGGAATATCATCGAGGCGGTCAATGGTCTGCCCGAGCTCATGCACTTACTCGCCGAATCAGAGATCAGTCAGAAGATTGATGCCGATATGAAAGCCAATCAAGCAGAGTTTATGGCCAAGGTTCGCGGCGGCTAAGTGCAGCTTTGTGGGACGGCGGGGAGATGCACAGTCGCAGAGCTCCGGCGACCACATCACTCCTGGGTCGTGATGTGTCGAACTGGCACGTCTCTCGACCGAGCGCTGAATCAAAAAAGCCCCACCTTGCGGTGAGGCTTTCTTAATTTGGCGCGCCCGGCACGATTCGAACGTGCGACCCCCTGATTCGTAGTCAGGTACTCTATCCAGCTGAGCTACGGGCGCGTGGGATGCGAATACTATGTATCGAGCGGTAAAATGTCAAGGTTGGGGAATCTATCTTTTCCGTTTCTCGAACTGCAAGATCCCAATCAAAAAGCGTCTCGGCCAGACGAACGCCGAGTCTCGAAGTCACCATAAGAAAAAATCAGCAACAATGACTCTCAGATCTACGTTTTCTACGCTAAAATGGTATTAATTCGTGCAGTGATCACTTTGCATTTAGCGCGGAATTTGCCCAGAATTCACGCCTCGTTTCTCGCGACTCAACAGGACCGTTACACATGACCCTTCCTGCCGAAAAAATAATAGCATCTCCAGAACAATGGTCTTACCAAGACAGTGCGGATCTCTACGGCGTAAGAGATTGGGGTGCCAATTATTTCGATGTTAACGCGAACGGTGATGCGATCATACGCGTTCCCCACGAGAGCTTAACGATTGAGTTACCCATTATTGAAGTGGTCGAGGCAATGCGGCTTCGGGGGCTGGAAATGCCTGCCGTTTTGCGGATTGAGAACTTACTGGATCACCGCATTACCGCCATCAACGAAGCCTTTAAAAGCGCGATTGCAGCGGCCGGATACAACAATGAATACCGCGGCGTTTTCCCTATTAAAGTCAATCAACAGTGCCACGTAGTCGAGGAAATAGCCGACTTTGGCGCTCGCTATCACCACGGCTTAGAGGCCGGTAGCAAAGCCGAACTCATTATCGCAATGACCCAGCTGAAGGACCACGACTCCCTCATTATTTGCAATGGCTATAAAGATCATGAGTTTATTGAACTGGGTCTATACGCCCGCAAGATGGGCATTAATTGTATTTTTGTGCTTGAAACGCTCGGTGAACTCGACATCATTCTAGAGCGCAGCGAAGCCTTGGGAATAGAGCCCGCTATTGGCGCACGTATCCGCCTCTCTTCAATGGTAGAGGGGCACTGGAATGAGGACAGCGGGGACCGCTCGATTTTCGGACTCTCTACCGACTCGCTGTTATCAGTTGTTGACACGCTTCGATCCCACGACAAGCTCCACTGTTTGCGGATGCTGCACTGCCATTTGGGCTCACAGATCCCCAATATCCGAAATATTCGCTCAGGCGTTTTGGAAGCTTGCCGCTATTACTGTGGACTGGTAGCTGAGGGCGCCACGATGGGCTACATCGATCTCGGTGGCGGGCTGGCGGTAGACTACGAAGGTCGACGCAGTAATGAAACGCACAGCATGAACTATGGTCTCGATGAATACTGCATCAACATCATCGAGACACTGCAAGAGAGCCTCGACTCAGAGGGCGTAGAGCACCCAGTCGTCATTACTGAATCAGGTCGCGCGCTAGTAGCCTATTCATCGATGCTACTGTTCAACATATTAGATGTGCGAGATCACAAGCCCGGCGTTCTGCCTGCAACCATACAGGCGGAACAGCATGATTTGATCCACAATCTTGCCACGGTGCTAGACAACGTTAAACCGAACAACTTGCAAGAGTGCTATAACGATGCACTCTATTATCTAGATGAGGTTCGCGAACAGTTTCACCGCGGCCAAGCGACCCTCCGAGAGCGCGCCTTAGCCGAGAACTTGGGGCTAGCCATCTTCGAGAAAATTGCGGCCCTACTGCCTTACACCAAGCGCGTCTCTGCCGAACTCGACGATCTTCCTGTACTGCTCGCTGACATTTATTACGGCAACTTCAGCCTCTTTCAATCCTTACCTGACATCTGGGCAATCGATCAGATTTTTCCTGTTATGCCAATTCATAGGCTCAGTGAGAAACCCACTCGACAAGCGGTGCTGGCTGATATTACCTGTGATTGCGACGGTAAGATCGATCATTTTTGCTACGAAGGCGATATCCACCGAACGCTGCCTTTACATCCGCTGGATCAGGAAGGTGAATATTACTTGAGCGTATTCTTGGTAGGCGCCTATCAGGAAACATTGGGAGACCTGCATAACTTATTTGGTGATACCAACGTCGTCAGCATCCACATTAAAGAGGATGGCAGCTTTGAATTCCGGCGTGAGTTTCACGGCGACAGTATTGCCGACGTTCTGTCTTACGTAGAGTATGAACCGAAAAATATGCTTGAGCAGTTTCGTCGTAATGCCGAGTTGGCAGTTCGCGAAGGACGCATTTCTGTCGCCATGCGCCAAGAAATGCTGCAAGCCTTTAGAGCAAGCCTTTATGGCTACACATTCTTCGAACGATAAAGAGGTATTTCATGTCAAAGGTACTCATCATAGGTGCAGGCGGTGTTGGTGCAGTAGTCGTCCACAAATGTGCAGCGCTACCCCAGGTCTTTACCGAGATAACACTGGCATCGCGCACCGTTTCAAAGTGTGATGCCATCGCAGCACAGCTGTCCAGACCCATCAAAACAGCGCAGGTTGACGCCGACGACGTCAACGAACTCATCGCCCTGATCGAGCAAGAGAGGCCACAACTCGTAGTCAATGTTGCGTTGCCCTATCAAGACTTAACGATCATGGACGCCTGCTTGGCTACGGGCGTGAATTATCTTGACACCGCGAACTATGAGCCTCTCGATACCGCCAAGTTTGAGTATAGCTGGCAGTGGGCTTATCAGGAGCGTTTTCAACAAGCGGGCCTGATGGCCCTTCTCGGGAGTGGCTTTGACCCCGGTGCAACCAACGTCTTCACCGCGTATCTTGCCAAGCACTACTTCGATGAAATTCACGAGCTCGACATCATCGATGTTAATGGGGGTGATCATGGCTATCCTTTTGCCACCAACTTTAATCCAGAGATTAACATTCGAGAGGTGACCGCTGAGTGTCGTCATTTCGAGAATGGCGAGTTTATATCGACGCCGGCGATGTCAACGAAAGTCAGCTTCACCTGCCCTGAAGAAGTGGGCACCTATTCCATTTACAGAATGTACCATGAAGAGCTCGAATCGCTCGTGGTGAACTTTCCCACCTTGAAACGAGCACAATTTTGGATGAGTTTCGGTGAAAGCTATCTCAAGCATTTAGAGGTTTTGGGCAACGTTGGTATGACTCGCATTGATGAAGTTGAATTTCAAGGACAAAAAATCGTTCCTATTCAATTTCTTAAAGCTCTGCTGCCCGATCCCAGTACGCTCGGCCCAAGAACCACCGGCAAAACTTGTATCGGTTGCGTCGTCACCGGTATTAAAGATGGCCAGAAGAAGACGGTGTACTGCTATAACATTAAAGATCATCAAGACTGTTACCAAGAAGTGCAATCTCAAGCCATTTCTTACACCACCGGTGTGCCTGCAATGATTGGCGCCAAACTCATGCTCGAAGGTACTTGGACAGGAACAGGCGTCTTTAATATCGAGCAAATGGATCCCGACCCGTTCATGCAAGCGCTCAATGAGTATGGCCTACCCTGGAGCATTGTTGAGCTTGATCAGTTCGATCTGAGCCATTCATGAATCCAATGCGGACCGACTTCAGCCGTCTCGATGTGAGTCGGCTCCCATCGCCCTGCTGGGTCGTTGACGAAGTCGCGATCCAACAGAATCTCGCGATTCTGAATGAAGTTGGACGTCGCAGCGGCGCCAAAGTACTCGCCGCACTAAAAGCATTTTCGTTGTTTGAATTAGCGCCCCACTACCGCAACCAGCTTTGGGGAACCTGTTCCAGTGGGCTTCATGAAGCTTTGCTTGCACAAGAATTTTATCCGGGTGAGCGCCATGTTTTCTCTGCGGCATATTCGCAAACTGATCTTGAACAGATCTTGCCGATAGCGGACCACATCGTCTTCAATTCTATTCCGCAATGGCTGCGCTTCAAAAGCGTATGCCTCAGCGCTCAGCAGCATCGACCCGCTCTCAGTTTCGGACTCAGAATTAACCCAGAGCATTCCGAGGGCGACATACCTTTATATGACCCCTGCGCGCCAGGTTCGAGACTAGGGATAACTGTTTCAGAACTTACTCCAAGCCTTTTGGACGGCATTAATGGGCTCCATTTTCACACTTTGTGCGAACATCTGTTCGAGCCACTAGAACGCACCCTTGCCTCGGTTGAGGCGCGTTTTGGTCACCTATTTGGACAGCTCGAATGGATTAACTTTGGGGGTGGCCATCACATTACGCACCCAAATTATGATCGTGAAGCGCTGATCTCGCTCATTAAAACGTTCCGTGACAAGCATAAGCTCGAGGTCTACCTTGAACCTGGCGAGGCCATCGCCATTGGTACAGGGGTTTTAGTGAGTGAAGTTCTCGACCTCCGCCCTGCTCCCGACATGGAACAAGCTATTCTGGATACCTCCGCGACCTGTCACATGCCAGACACCCTAGAGATGCCCTACCGCGCCGACATTCTCGGCGCGGGTCAGCCCGGAGAGTATGCTCACACGTATCGTCTCGGTGGGCTCACCTGCCTAGCGGGAGATACCATGGGCTGTTACAGTTTCAGTGAACCATTAGCGCTTGGGCAAAAATTGCTATTCCTCGACATGTCTCATTACACCATGGTGAAAACGAGTACATTCAACGGCACTAAATTACCGGCGATCGCTATCTGGAACTCCGAAGCTGATACTGTGAAGTTGGTCCGAGAATTCGGCTATCGGGATTTCAGGGATCGACTCTCTTAAGCCACTGAAGTCGCCGTTAACGCAGATCGGTAGCGGTCTAGTAGTGTCGCTTTCTCATCTGTCGAGTAGCGCACCGACTCTCCTCTCCCCCATACGGGTGCGGGCCACGCAAAATCGCTCTCGAATCGCGCAACAATGTGCACATGAAGTTGCGGAACGACGTTCCCCAAGGTGGCGATATTGAGCTTGTCGGGAGAGACGAGCGTTTTCAGGCACCTAGAAACCTGCAATTGTTCCGCTAACAGCAATGCTTGATCGCGTGAACTCAAGTCTAACCACTCACGAACGTTGGCGAGCCGGGGAACCAGAATCAACCAAGGGTAACGCGAGTCGTCCATCATTAACACTCGGCTTAGCTGAAGATCTAGGACCCAGTCGGTATCTGATTCGAGCCTTGGGCTTAACTCAAACATCAAATAAGATCACTGATAGCTACCACGAGCCTGAGCGGCAATATCACGAATCTTCGACACCATGGCTCTAAGTCCATTGCCACGGGTTGGTGACAGATGTGTGATCAACTCGAGTCGGTTAAAGTAAGCGTCGACGTCGAAATCCAAGGCCTGCTGTGGGGTCTTGCCGTTGTAAGCCGCTAACACGAGCGCCAGAAGGCCTTTCACGATAAAGGCGTCACTGTCGACCCGAAGCTCTAGCAGGCCAGATGAGAGTTCCGCATCAATCCAAACCTGACTCTGGCAGCCTCTGACTAAGTGCTGATCATTGCGTTTAGCAATATCAAATTCAGGTAGTGTCTTTCCAAGATCAATAATGTAACGGTATTTATCTTCCCAGGAATCGAAGAACTGCAGATCGTCTTCGATAGCTTGCATTTGGCTTGTCACCGACATGGGTTCTCCTAATAAAACATTCCTGTCGATAGTTGTGCTTCTTCGGTCATCATATCTCGGGTCCAAGGCGGATCAAATACTAATTCGACCTCAACCGCTTTGACATTTGGGACACAACCTACACGCGCCCTCACATCGCCAACGAGAACGTCGCCCATACCACAGCCAGGGGCAGTGAGTGTCATCGTAATTCTGACAAGACCTGAGTCCTGATGGATCGATACGGAGTAAATCAATCCCAAGTTAACCAAGTCTACCGGTACCTCTGGGTCAAACACGGTACCAAGCGCCTGCCAAACATATTGCTCATTGATCGAGCCATCAGCGCTTTTTTCAAAATCGAGCACCAAAGGCTCAAAGCCAAGCGCATCTGCATCAGATCCATCAATACGCACCATATTGCCGGCGTGCACAATCGTATAATTACCTCCCAACGACTGTGTCAAGGTCACGAAACAGTGTGCCGGCACAATCACCGGACTACCCACAGGCACCAAACGTCCGGTGACCTCTCGGGTGGTAGTAACCAGTGTTCTTTCTGGGCTCATCACTGATATTTCACACCTTCTTCAATACTAAAACTTTCACCGCAGCCGCACGCAGCCGTCACGTTGGGATTGTTAAATATCAACACCTGATTCAATCCTTGAAAGACGAAATCGAGCTGGGTCCCGCGGATCATTGGCAGACTCTTAGGATCGACATACACCATCAGATCATCTGACTTCACGGCCAAATCGTCAGCTTCAGGCTTATCGGTCTCTGTCATGACATACATAAATCCAGTACACCCACTTTCTTTGATGCTTAGCCGAATCGCTGATTTTCCGGCGTGCTCTAACTGCCGCACAAGGTGTCTCCGTGCGGGCGGGGTCAGTGTGATCGGTTCTACCGTATGCTCGAATACTTCAACGCTCATACCATCTCCTAGGTCAATAAATCGCAGGCTTTTTGAAGGGCCAACATGAATCGATCAATATCGCTGCGGGTATTATAAACAGCCAATGACGCGCGCGCAGTACCGGGTAGTTTCAAGAATTGCATCAGTGGCTGCGTACAGTGGTGTCCTGTGCGAATGGCAACACCTTGCTGATCGAGTAACATACCGATGTCACTGGGATGCGCACCCGCTACTTTGAAACTAAAAATGGCGGCCGATTGTGACGGATTGCCGATCCTTTCGACTGCTGGCAGATGTTTCACTTCGCTCAAGAGATACTGAAACAACGTCTCTTCATGAAGGGCGGCCCTTTCGATACCGATACTCTGGAGATATCTCACAGCAGCCGCCAACCCGATGGCGCCAGCGATATTGGGTGTCCCCGCTTCAAACTTAAACGGTAACTGATTAAAGGTGGTACCGTCGAAGCTCACTGTATCGATCATCTCGCCACCTCCTTGATAGGGTGGCATCGTCTCTAACAGTTCTCGCTTACCCCAAAGCACACCAATTCCTGTGGGGCCATAGAGCTTGTGTCCAGAGAATACGTAAAAATCACAGCCCATAGCCTGAACATCAACAGAACTGTGTGCAACTGCCTGTGCGCCATCGACAAGCACTGTTGCGTTGTGAGCCTTGGCCATTTCTATGATCTTATGGATAGGGTTAATCGTGCCAAGCGCATTTGAAATGTGGTTTACCGCTACAATTTTTACATGACCTGTAGCCAGCAGGTCGGCATATGCTGAAAGATCGATTTCGCAGTCCTTATTCAGCGGCACAGACACCACCTTAGCGCCAGTTTCGATTGCCACCATTTGCCACGGTACAATATTAGCGTGATGCTCTGATACGGGGACCAGAACAGTATCGCCGGCGGTCAGAACTGAGCGTCCGTAAGATTGAGCGACCAAGTTAATCGCCTCAGTGGCACCTCGCGTCCAGATGACTTGGTCGGAATGACCGGCGCCGATAAACTCAGCGATGCAATCTCGGGCATCCTCGAATGATCGAGTCGCTCTGTCAGCGATTGCATGTGCTCCGCGGTGAACATTGGAATTATCAAGTCGATAATAGTGCTCTAGCGCCTCAATCACCGCCAAGGGCTTCTGTGTCGTTGCTGCACTGTCGAGATACGTCAGCGGCTCGCCATAAACTTTTTGCGCAAGCAAGGGGAAATCTGATGCCACTGATGTGTTCACATCTAGGGCGCTAGCCATTACTGCTCTCCTAATAGTAAACCCGTACAACGAGTTTTCACACGATCACCAAGCCATTCGCTTAACTCGCTAATCGGCATTCTTTCGAGTAGCGCCATAACAAAACCTAGGGCAATCAGTTGTACTGCAACCTCCTGCGGTACGCCACGAGTTCGCAAATAATGGACCGCCTCGTTATCCAATTGCGACACTGTTGCACCATGAGCACACTGCACATCATTGGCATAAATTTCGAGCTCTGGCTTGGTATTTACCTGTGCGCGATCAGAGGTCAACAAGTTCTTATTAGACAACTGAGCGTTTGTTTTTTGCGCATGTTTATGAATGTGAATCCGGCCATTAAAGACTGCATTTGCTCGATCACCAATGATGCCGCGAAAGATCTCTTCGCTGGTACAGTGAGGCGCAGCGTGTTCGAGCGTGGTATGAAAATCAACCACCTCTTGGCCTTTAGGCAGATACAACCCATCAACTTGAGCATGTGCACCCTCTGCCGCAAGCAATACGCCAATTTCATTACGACATAATCGACCGCCCTCTGCGTAAGCGAACAGTCTTAACGTTGCAGCGCGATCCAATCGGCTAAAAACGCCTCCCAAGAATGATTGCTGTTCTTGGCTATGGTTGAGTCGACAGTAGTCTACGGCGGCACCCCCGCCCACATAAAGTTCAGTCACACCATGGCAGTCTGAAACGGGTTTGGCCCCCGCCAAAAATTGTTCAACTATTTTTACTACGGCGTTGTCAGCCACACGAACAAGCACTCGCGCCGACTGCCACGCACAATTTTCTGAAGCGTGCCAAATAATCCGTATTGGCTGTGTCAACTGCGTATTGGCGGCAATATCGATGAAAACACCATCGGTCATGGTTGCCTCGCTCACGCGTCCCACCAAACCACTGCGATCTGTACATGCCTTACCCAGAAGATCATCAACCACTAATTTACTTTGGTCTGATAACCCCTTGAAGGTCTCAACGGAGCAACCCGCTGGCCAGCTCTGGCAAGATAAATGATTGTCTATCACGCCGTCCGAAAACACTAATGTGAGCGCGCCATCACACTGCGCCAACGCTGTTGGTTCAGGCTGACTCTGCCCCGAGTGCGTTCCGAGCTCAACCGCTGCCATTGCTGATAAGGGTGCATATTTCCAGTGTTCACTCTTCCGCCCGGGTACCGGAGTTGCTTGCAAGCTATCTATAGCAGCCTGTTGCCGCGGCTGCAGCCAATGGGGTGCTATCGCTCCCGCCTTGTCTATCGCTTGTTGATAAATCGCGTGCATCATGCTGCGCTATCCAGCCAGGCGTAGCCTTTACGCTCTAATTCGTGCGCCAACTCTTTACCGCCAGACTTAACGATGCGGCCACCCGCCAACACATGAACGAAATCAGGTTCGATATAATCCAATAAGCGCTGATAGTGGGTCACGACAATAAAGGCTCGATCGGCCGACCGCATCGCATTAACGCCGGCAGCAACGACCTGTAGAGCGTCGATATCAAGACCACTGTCAGTCTCGTCGAGAATGGCCAACTTGGGCTCGAGTAGCATCATTTGCATCAGTTCGTTGCGCTTTTTTTCGCCACCCGAAAAGCCTTCATTAACACCTCTTTTCAGAAAATCATGGCTCAAGTTAACAGCTGTGCAGGCCTCACGCGCACGCTTCATGAACCCCACGCTGTCGTAGGGTTCAAGTTCTTGAGCAGCACGAACAGCGTCAACGCTCGCCTTCAAAAATTCCATGTTACTCACACCGGGGATTTCGACGGGGTATTGGAACGCGAGGAACAGGCCCGCTTGCGCTCGTGACTCTGTATCGAGCGCGAGCAGATCAAGACCATTGAAATCGGCGCTTCCATGGGTCACCTCATAGCCCGGACGACCAGAGAGCACATGCCCTAAGGTGCTTTTACCCGAACCGTTGGGGCCCATAATGGCATGTACTTCGCCCGCTTTTACTTCAAGCGAGAGGCCTTTTAAGATCTCTTTTTCGTCGACTGAAGCATGAAGCTCTTTAACTGATAACATAATTTCCTCAAAATTCATGGTGGTATGGTGGCGCAAAGCTTCGGAGTCGGTTTAACCAACCGAACCCTCTAGACTGACTTCGAGTAACTTGCCAGCCTCCATGGCGAATTCCATCGGAAGCTCTTTGAATACTTCCTTGCAGAATCCATTAACAATCATCGAAACCGCCTTCTCTGGATCGATACCTCGCTGCTGACACAAGTACAGCTGATCATCGCTCACTTTAGATGTGGTCGCCTCATGTTCGATGACCGCACTCGGCTGCTTGCTTTCGATGTAAGGGAAGGTATGCGCGGCGCACTGATCACCGATTAAGAGCGAGTCGCACTGTGTGTAGTTCCTCGCCCCTATTGCTCGCGGACTCATTCGCACTAGTCCTCGATACGCGTTCGAGCTCTGTCCGGCTGAAATTCCCTTCGAAATGATAGTCGACCTGGTGTTGCGACCAAGATGAATCATTTTGGTCCCAGTATCGGCTTGCTGGTGATTATGTGTTAACGCAACCGAGTAAAACTCCCCGACGCTGTCATCACCCTTTAAAACACAGCTCGGATACTTCCATGTAATTGCTGAGCCCGTCTCGACCTGCGTCCATGAAATCTTCGCTCTGTTATGAGCGACACCACGCTTGGTGACAAAGTTATAAATACCCCCGCGACCCTCTGAATCACCGGGATACCAGTTTTGTACCGTCGAATACTTAATCTCTGCGTCGTCGAGCGCTATGAGCTCAACCACTGCCGCGTGCAGCTGGTTCTCGTCGCGCATCGGCGCTGTGCACCCTTCAAGGTAGCTCACATGACTGCCCTCAGCTGCAACAATCAGCGTTCGTTCAAACTGGCCAGTATTGGACTCATTAATCCTAAAATAAGTCGATAATTCCATCGGACAACGCACGCCCGGGGGAATATAAACAAACGAACCATCGCTATAAACAGCGCTATTCAGCGCAGCGTAGTAGTTGTCGGTGGTAGGGACCACGGAACCCAGGTACTTTTTGATGAGCTCAGGATATTCCCGAGCAGCCTCTGAGATTGAACAAAAGATAACGCCAGCCTCGGCTAAGTTTTTTCTGAAAGTAGTACCCACAGACACCGAATCAAACACGGCATCGACAGCAACGCCAGCCAACATGGCTTGCTCATGCAGGGGAATACCCAGCTTCTCGTAGGTGGCCAAGAGCTCCGGGTCGACCTCGTCTAAACTTTGAGGCTTATCGGCCATCGATTTCGGTGCTGAAAAATAAGAAATCGCGTTATGGTCAATTTTAGGATGTGATACCTGTGCCCAATCGGGTGGTGCCATCTCTAACCATTTTTGATAGGCGGCTAAACGCCACTCCAACAGCCATTCAGGCTCTTCTTTCTTGGCGGAAATGATACGAATCACAGACTCGCTCAGCCCCGGAGGAAGGGTATCTGACTCGATATTGGTAATGAATCCAGGCGCGTATTCGCGCTGTATCACTTCGTTAATGTGTTCGTTTGCCATAAAACCTCTTCGCTGTTGCAGCGTTTATTCGTTGACAAGAGCCACGAGTGGCTGCAAGTCCTGTCGCGCGCGCTCGTCTTGATGCAACGCAATATCGCGGATCTCGTCTCTTGCCACGAGATCAGCAAGACTGATATTACGCAGGAAGTCACGAATCTGATCGCTCAGACCTGCCCAAAGATGATGCGTTAAACAGGTTTGTCCTCGCTGACATGATCCCTTACCGCGGCAGCGTGTTGCGTCAGTGTGCTCGTTAACCGCTTCGATCACGTCCGCAATACTAATCACTTCGAGCTCTTTTCCCAGATAGTAACCGCCGCCTGGGCCCCTCACACTGCGCACCAAACCGTGTCTTCTCAGTTGGGCGAACAGCTGTTCCAGATACGACAAAGAAATATCCTGCCGAGCCGAAATCCCTGCTAAGGCAACCGGACCTTGGTCTCGGTGCAGTGCTAAATCAAGCATGGACGTCACCGCATAACGCCCTTTCGTGGTAAGTCGCATTCGCATCCTTCCCCTAATTCTTTATCCCGACTATTTTACTCGGGTTTTATCGAATTAACAATTTTACTCCCCACGCTGCAGCATAAAGATCGGCTTTAATGGCGTCGCCATAGGCCTACGTTCGCTGTTAAAGTGAGTAAAAAGATGTACCCCAGCGGTCACAAGCGCTATCCTAATGGGCTAATGGAGCGCCTTCACCACTCATCGATGATCAGACGATACAGGCGGTGTAAGAGCGACTCGGATGCGAAGCACAATGGGTCATTGCTGCGCGGAAAACCAGGGCAAATCGACAGCGATTTGCAAGGTCTCAAGAAGGAT
>CBFHJC010000015.1:0-21720 GCA_965656045.1 Aequoribacter sp. | reverse complement strand
ACGGATTGTGACAGGGCAGCACGAGAAGACCCTCGACAAGCTAAGAGCACTCGCAGAGTTCCATCTGAAGGAACTGGTCAAAGATTTTGATTTCGTTGGATTCACCGTAAGAACTCGTGAAACCGGCACACTTGATTCACCCAGTCTGACGCCAATTAGAGCCTACGTTGCGGTCTTTGATGAGATTTTTAGACAGGGGCAGGATCGGGGCACATTGGTCACAGCATCCCCTTTGTGGGTGGTGCGAGACTTATTCTACGGCACCCTCGAATACGCTTCTAGAACCCTACATTTACATCATGAGCGGCGCCACGAAGACGTCGTTGATCACCTTATCGAGCTGATCACACGCTGTTATGGTGCAAATTCATCGCAAGCAGAAGTGGGGACACTAGAAGCGATTGAGCAGCGACTGCAGTCAATTGAGAGGCAGCTAACGAATCAGTAGATTCCCGACCAACGCGCAATCATTTGGCTCAGTATGCTGAACACAATGGTCACGCCAATCAGCAGCAACATCATTCGGAACGGCTTGAACGGTTTACGTTCGACCGAGTTCACCCCGGTCGAACAAAATTCATCCACTTTTGCCTGATCCTCTGGTTTGAGCCTACGCTCCTCACCAATATCGCTACCCTGAACCTGATCCATTGCCGTCATCCTTAGGCTATCGTCCTGCACAAGTGTAAGAACATCGAGTGCAAAATACCAGCGGCCTTAGGCAACTGCAAACAGAGCTTCTGGCATTTGCATTAGAGGTAAAGCACCCCCTTCAATGGCTAAGCGGTGCCCCTGAGCTCGCGGCAACAAGCGCTTGAAGTAGAACTCAGCCGTCATCAACTTGGCGTTCAAAAAATCATAATCAGCGCTGCGGTTAGGATCTGCTAAAGCTGTCGCGGCGACGCTTGCCATTTGTGCCCAGAAATACGCCAGCACCGTATAGCCACTGTACATCAAGTAATCAACTGCAGCTGCGCCGGCTTCGTCGGGATCAGTCATCGCCTTTTCGCCGATTGCAAACGAAAGCCCTAACCACTCGTCTTTGTAATGCGCGACTTGGCGCACATAGTCAGACACGCTCTCTGGGTGCGACTGCGAGCAGAACTGATCGATGTGGGCGGTAAAATCGGTAAGCAGCTTGCCACCGCTGCCGAGGACTTTACGGCCGATGAGGTCCATCGCCTGCACGCCGGTTGTGCCTTCGTACAGCATCGCAATGCGCGCGTCGCGCACGATCTGCTCCATACCCCATTCCCGGATATAGCCATGGCCACCCAAAACTTGTACGCCATGATTCGCTGCTTCAAAACCAAGTTCGGTAATGAAGGCCTTGGCAATTGGGGTCAGCAAAGCCATCAAATTATCTGCGTTTTTAGCGGCCTCTGCGTCACCAGATCGCAGAATATCTCCCTGCATAGCAAGAAAATAAATGAAGGCTCGACTGCCTTCCGCAATGGCTCGCTGGGTCAGCAACATGCGTCGCACATCGGGATGAACCAAAATAGGATCGGCGGGGCCCTCTGGATTCTTAGGACCCGTCAGTGAGCGCATCGCGAGCCGCTCACGCGCGTAGGCGAAAGCGCCCTGATACGCGAGCTCAGCATGACAAAGACCCTGAACGGCGGTCCCGATTCGAGCCGCATTCATGAAGGTAAACATACAATTTAAACCGCGGTTCTCAGGACCAATCAAATAGCCTTTCGCGCCGTCAAAATTCAGCACGCAGGTCGCCGATGCTTTGATCCCCATTTTCGATTCGATCGACGCGCAGTGCACCGCGTTCTTGTCCGCCAGTGAGCCGTCGCTGTTGACCAGAATTTTCGGCACAACGAATAGCGAAATACCTTTGGTGCCCGCTGGAGCCCCTTCAATTCGAGCAATCACAATGTGGACGATGTTCTCGGCCATATCGTGCTCACCCGCACTAATAAAGATCTTAGTGCCATGTAAGGCGTAGCTGCCATCGGCGTTCTGGACCGCCTTAGTTCGAAGCAAACCTAAATCCGTGCCGCAATGGGGCTCCGTTAAACACATCGTACCGGTCCATTCGCCCGAAACTAATCGAGTGAGATACTGATCTTTTTGCTCATCACTGCCGTGCTCTTCGAGCGTTTTGATAGCCCCGTGGCTCAGGCCAGGATACATCGACCACGCCCAGTTTGCGGTGCCGGTCAGTTCATTCATACAAAGACCCAACACGTTGGGCATACCCTGCCCGCCATATCGCACTTCTGCTGCCAGCGATGGCCACCCACCCTCAACATATTGGGCGTAAGCATCAGCAAAACCCGCCGGGGTCTTCACACCTTGCTCAGTCCAGGTACAACCCTCTTTGTCGCCCGATTCATTCAAAGGCGCCAGCACGTCTTCACAAAACTTAGCGCCCTGATCTAAAACGGCATCGATGATATCGGGTGTCGCTTCCTGAAAGTCGGGCAGGGTTTGATACAAATCAGACACTTTTAAAACATCATGCAAAACAAACTTTAGGTCTCTGGTAGGCGCTTTAAACTGAGGCATGTGACAACTCCGAAGGTGTATGTTAACAGCGCTCACTTTTGCCCAAGATACGCTCAGAGTCAAGTAGCAGTTGTGGTTTCGTGATCAGCACCCACAAAGCGTATCTGCCGGAAGAAGCTCGAATATGACCGTTATTGCGCTTTGCACAGGCGCGTTCACCACGCACACTGTGCTTTGAGCCTTGGGAGATTAGACGATGCGAGTCATCAAATGGCCCCTGCGGGCGCTCGATTTTCTGCTCCCGATGCAATGTGCACTGTGCCAACAACATTCCGATACCCGCCACCCGCTTTGCTCCTGGTGCAAAGCCAGCTTTTCTCGAAGTCACAAGTACTGCCCTAAATGTGGCGAGCCCAACCCTGTCAGCTACCGAGGATTCTGCCGGGATTGTCCTCCCATACCCTTCAGTTTCGATCGCTGTCGAATAGCGTGGGAGTACAGCGATGGACTGCGCCACCTGATCCACCAATGGAAATTCGAGCAGGCTTTTCAGTTCACGCCGACCTTGGCAGACCTTGTCACCGAAGCACTGCCCGAGTCACCCAACATCGATGCCCTGATCCCGATGCCCTTGCACTGGCGCCGATTTTGGCAGCGCGGCTATAATCAGTGTGAGTTACTGGCCCACACCCTTGAACAAACGACGGGCCTGCCAATGGCCCGGAGATTGAAGCGTGTTAATTATCGAAGCCCTCAGCATCAGGCTAGCTCGAAACAGCAGCGAGCACTCAGCGCAGAGGACTTCAGCTGCCCTCAAGATGTAAAGGGCTTACGTTTGGCTTTGATCGATGATGTAATGACCACGGGTAGTACCGCCAATGCGGCGGCCAGTTGCTTAAAACAGGCGGGGGCTCGCGCAGTCGAACTGTGGTGTATCGCTAGAACACGTAAACCGAGATCAACATAACGGTGCACAATTTCGAACTAGAAAAAAATGTGAGCGCTTACTATCTTATTTAATATTGAAAATAGCGGGCGAGTACGAGGGGTTTACGAACACCACATGATGACCAAACGGCTCGGCCTAACACTGACACTCCTGATCGCGATCTTGCTATCAACTCGGCTGAATGCCTCGGCAGAACCCTCGATTCGAATCGCGGTGGCTGCTAATTTCGCCCCGACGCTAGACGCTTTGGCAGCAACCGTCGACCAAGCCCCCCTGTTCCAAGCCAGCGCTGGAGCAACCGGCGCGCTTGCAACACAAATTTTGTATGGCGCGCCATTTGATGTGTTTTTGGCAGCAGATTACGATCGACCTCAGTTCCTCACAAACCAGGGACTTTCCGACCAAAGCCCAGCTTGCTATGCCCAGGGTCAACTACTATTGGTGGGAGCCGACTCACTCGATCGCCTTCAATTGGGGGGCAGAATCGCCATTGCAAATCCCGACATTGCGCCTTACGGACGTGCTGCTGAAGAGGTACTCAATCGATTCGAGTCGCCCATGCAACGAATCACAGGCGCTAATGCGCTACAGGCTTACCAGTTCTATTTGACGGGAGGTGTTGAATTCGCTCTGATACCGGCCTCTCTCAGTCTGAGCAATGGTTTAAAAGTGCCGACCGAGTGGCACACGCCCATCGAACAGTTTGCTCTTGTCGTCGCCGCTAAAGATCACCCGAACTATGCACCCGCGCGCCAATTTTTGGATTGGCTTTTGAGTGATGACATACAAGACGCTCTGTCGAATCAAGGCTACCTGGAGTGCACGCCATGATTCTGGATACGGTTGTACTTACCCTGCAGCTCGCCAGTGTGACGACGCTTATTTTGTTGGTGATATCACCGCCACTGGCCTGGTGGCTGAGTCGCAAAAACACCTGGCCTCGGTCGTTCATCGAAGCTATCGTGGCTCTTCCTTTGGTGCTGCCACCAACCGTGCTGGGCTTTTACTTACTCATTTTTTTTGCACCGCAATCGACTGTAGGGGGCTGGTGGGAAGCTCTTTTTGGCGTGCCTTTGAGCTTTAGCTTCAGCGCTCTTGTGATCGGGTCGGTGATCTATTCGATCCCATTTGTGGTGCAACCGCTCCAAAGTGCTTTTCAGCAAATACCTAACTCTCTGCTCGAGGCCGCCGCGTCACTGGGCGCGGGTCCGCTCGATTGCTTTGTATCGGTCGTCATGCCCCTGTGTCGACGCAGTTTTATTACAGCAGGATGCTTGGGCTTTGCTCATACGGTGGGCGAGTTTGGCGTGGTTCTAATGATCGGGGGCAATATTCCCGGCGAAACCCAAGTGCTTTCAATAGCCCTGTTCGATGCGGTAGAGCGACTCGACTTTGCAACCGCGCATTTACTGGCCGGTGGACTGCTGGTTTTCTCGACTTTGACGCTGCTCCTAGTTTACCGCTTGAACCCCAGCCGCCTGGGTCCGGAGGTATCCCAGTGACACTCATTGCACGAGGCGCGCTGCAACCGCATAACACCGATGAAGCGAGCGGAACTTTCACTTTCGCTGAGCAGACCAGCACAGTTTTGTTCGGTGCTAGCGGGTCAGGCAAGACATCCATCCTTAGAGCCATAGCGGGTCTACCCAGCGCATTCCTGCTATCGCAACTGACTCACCGCGGCCAATCATTACTGACAACCCCCACACATCAACGACCCATAACGCTCACCGCTCAACAACCGGCTCTGTTTCCCCACTTGTCAGTCATCGAGAATCTCCGATTCGCTCTAAAGCGCTCCAAACCTGCGCCCGACACTCTGCTAGACACTGTCATTGAGGATTTTGGTATTGAGACTCTGCTCGACCGATCCGTTATCGCCCTGTCTGGAGGGGAGTCTCAGCGCGTGGCTCTTGCACGAGCGCTTCTGTCTCGACCAGACTGGCTCCTGTTAGACGAGCCATTGACCCAGCTCGATCGAAAAGCTCGCCAACAACTGACAGGTCACATTAAACGCTGGCAAAACCAACATGAGTTCGGCCTAGTGTACGTCACCCACGACCTTAACGAGGCTCTTAGCATTGCGGATCAAGTGATACTGATCGACGGGGGGCGTGTGCAACAGGCTGGCGACCAAGACTTACTGCTGAGCCTGCCCTCGACCCACTCTGACCTTGAGGGACGGGTTATTGTCTCCACTTTTAAGAGACACTGGTCAGAGGACGGACTGTCGGAACTGAACGTTTCCAACCACCCTTTTTTCTAGCTCAGCAAGCAATGCTCACTGAAGGTCAATCAGTCTCGATTTACGTCGCTGAAAGAGATGTGAGTATCAGCATCACTGAACCGTTGGACACCAGCATTCTCAACCGCCTGCCGGTATCCATCCAAGCGATTGAAGCCGACCATCACAGCAGTGTTCGACTGGTTTTGGCCCTAGACCAACAGGTATTGTTCGCTCGTATTACCCATCGGTCACTGCGCAAACTCAAGCTTCAGGTGGGTGATAGGGTATGGGCCCAAATCAAGAGCGTATCGCTACAGCCTTAACTGCGCCAGCGTCTCGCCGCTGGATACACGAGCTCTAATAACCATCGCCACGTGGTGTTGTTGGCAAGAACGGCTCGGTCGATACCATCAAAAAACTCAATGACCCCAGCGGGATCGGAAAAGTGGTCCATCCGAGTTACCATCGGCCGTTCCGGATCTAAGTGCTTGACGACTTGAGCCGGATTGCCTGCGACGATGACATTGCTGGGTACCGACGAGACCACTACCGAACCAGCACCAATAACGGCGTTATCGCCAACGGTGACGCCCTTGAGGATAGTGGCATGATCACCAATCCAAACGTTGTCACCAATGATCACCGGCCTCGGCTCTGGATCTCTGGCATTCCGGTCATAGACCGTATGCCAATCACAATCGGTAATATAGGCGCCATTGGCAATCATTACCCCCGACCCGATTCGAATCTCATCGCTGGCACTGATACGCACCCCGGGAGAGAGCAGAGCCGCATCGCCAATCGTAAGACGACCCGCCCCCGCCTCGCGCCCCCAAACGCCAAGCTCAACGCGATGCGATGGCTCTCCTATAGCAGTAAAACTGTGACCAATACGAATATTCGGGCCTGAAATCTTGACGTACCAAGGCTTCATGATCGTAGGATAGGGCCCCAGCGAAGCGCATTCTGGTCTTATAAAGTAGTCGGTGTACCACGCTCGGAATGCCAGATGACAGCGCTTGATCCAATAGGGCCGATTGTCTTCCTTCACGCAAACCTCAAAACAGCGAATAGTGCGATATGATGGCAGGGTATCTTACCGACACGCAAGGGCCGACGTGAACTCGACTGGCAACTCAAAACCCGTCTCTAGCAATCAGAGCGGCATCCATAAAGATCTAGATGCGATCATTCGCAAGCATGGCGCTCACGAAGATCGAACGCCAATCCCTACTTTTGTGGAAGACTCGCTCGATTTGATTACCCAAAAACACCGCGAAGCAGCGCGGCCGCTCTGGCTAGACTCGTTTTGTGGCACCGGCATGAGTACCCGCCTGCTGGCCTCGGCTAACCCAGACCATCTCATCATTGGTGTCGATCAATCGACGCATCGACTCACCGCAGAACCGCTAACTGAAGGCGATAATTTCTTACTCGTTCGAAGCGACTGTGAGTCGCTGTGGCGCCTAATGGCGCGCCAGAAGATCAAGCTAGCGCACCATACGCTGTTCTATCCAAACCCGTGGCCCAAATCGGCGCACTTAAAAAGACGCGTGCACGGCAACGCCAGTTTTCAAGCGTTACTCGCCCTCTCGGATCAGCTCGAACTCAGAACCAATTGGGATATTTACGCCAGTGAATTCGACTACGCGCTGACTCTCAGCAACTGGGTTTCGCAGCGCCAACAAATCACACCAACCCAAATGCTGACCCGCTTCGAGGCAAAGTATAGCCACAGTGGCCATACTCTCTGGCAAATCAAGGCCCGTCGTCAATCGTGAATTAGCCGCGAGTTTCAGTTACAGTATGCGTCTGAATTCGGAGGTTATATGAGTACGTCAAGCGATGCAGTGTGGCAAAGAATTTGTGCAGAAGTCGAGGTCGACGCGCAACAAGAGCCCGTCTTGGCCAGCTTCTTTCATGCCACAATTCTGAATCATGCCGAACTTGAGTGTGCTTTAAGCTTCCATCTGGCGAGTAAACTCGACAGCCCAACGGTCCATGCTTTATCGCTTCGCGAGGTCATCTTACGCGCTTTCAGAGAAGATCCTGCCATTGGAGAGGCTATTCGTGCTGATCTGATCGCAGTAGAACAGCGTGATTCGGCTTGCCAGACGCTTTCAGTCCCATTCTTGCACTTTAAAGGCTTCCACGCTTTGCAAACCTACCGCGTGGCCAACTGGTTACATCGCCAAGGTCGGCATTCGCTCGCCTTATTTTTCCAGAATCGCATGTCGACCGCGTTTGGCGTTGATATTCACCCCGCGGCGACCTTGGGCAGCGGTATTATGCTGGATCACGCAACCGGACTTGTCATCGGCGAAACCGCCGTGGTGGGCAACAACGTTTCTATCCTGCAGTCAGTGACCCTCGGCGGCACCGGTAAGATACACGGCGATCGTCACCCCAAGATTGGCGACGGCGTTTTAATCAGTGCAGGCGCCAAAATACTCGGCAATATCACCATTGGCGAAGGCGTTAAAGTAGGCGCGGGCTCTGTCGTTCTAACTGATGTGCCGCCACATGTCACGGTAGCCGGCGTACCTGCCAAAATTGTCGGGCGCCCCAATTCTGAGGCCCCAGCCCTGACCATGGACCAGCGCTTCGATAGCCAATAAACCGCGCTGCGTTGTCCCGCCACTCCAAAATGCGATGTCTAATCGGGTCTTGGAAATGCGACTAGCTTTGGTGGTAGGCCGGTGAAAGCTCAACGACGGCATCGACGAAAGCTTTCACATGATCAGGATTAACACCAGGCGTGACGCCGTGGCCTAGATTAAAGATGTGTCCTGAACCCCGACCGTAAGAGCGCAGTATGGCCGCTACCTCATCCCGAATTCGAGACGGCGAGGCATACAATATCGCTGGATCCATATTCCCTTGGAGTGCGACCTGATTTCCTATTTGCTGGCGCGCGACAGCGATATCGGTAGTCCAATCTAATCCCACACAATCGGCTCCGGACGCTGCAATTGAGGGCAGCCACTGACCGCCATTCTTGGTGAACACAATCACAGGGACGACGCGTCCTTCTGATTCTCGGGGCAGCTGACTGATAATTTGCGTCATGTATTGCAGGGAAAACTCTGGGTAAGCACTCGCACTCAGCGAACCACCCCAAGTATCGAAAATCTGCACGGCTTGGGCGCCGGCCCTAATCTGCGCGCCAAGGTAATCGGCAACAGCGTCAGCGAGCAGACTCAGTAAACGATGCATGAGTTGGGGCTGATCGTAAGCCATCGCTTTAACACGCGCGAAATCCTTGCTGCTGCCGCCCTCGACCATATATGTTGCGAGCGTCCAAGGGCTACCAGAAAAGCCAATTAGAGGAATAGAACCATTGAGCTCTCGGCGAATAGCAGTAACGGCATCCATCACGTAACTCAGATCATCAGCGGCAACAAAAGCATTTAGCTGATCAATATCTGCTTCCGAGCGCACCGTTTTCCGAAACCTGGGTCCCTCGCCTTCCTCGAAGTACAACCCCAACCCCAGCGCGTCGGGAATCGTGAGGATATCTGAAAACAGAATCGCGGCATCCATGGGATAGCGACGCAAAGGCTGCATGGTCACTTCGCACGCAAGTTCCGTATTTTTACACAGATCTAAAAAAGAGCCGGCCTGCGCGCGTGTCGCTCGGTACTCCGGCAAATATCGCCCCGCTTGGCGCATCATCCAGATTGGCGTTCGATCGACAGGCTCTCGCATGAGGGCGCGTAAAAATCGATCATTCACAAGTGTCGCCATGATGTGTCCCTAGGTTTAAACCAACTCTACAACTCTAAGTAGTCGAGAATACCTTCCGCCGCTTGACGACCTTCCCAGATCGCTGTCACCACAAGGTCACTGCCCCGAACCATATCACCACCTGCAAAAATCTTTGGATTGGTGGTTTGAAATTTATACGTCTGATGCTCTGCCGCGACAACACCACGCCAGTCATTGAGATGCACGCCGGCGGAATCGAACCATTCTGCGGGGCTCGGTTGGAAACCGAAGGCAACAATAACGGCATCGGCTGCGATAGTTTGCTCGCTACCAGGAATAGGCTGTGGTCTTCGTCGACCACCGCTGTCAGGTTCTCCCAAGGCGGTTTCGATCATCTGCACGCCAGCAGCTTTACCGTCAGCTTCCAGCACAGCGAGTGGCTGTCGATTGAACAAAAACTTAATGCCCTCTTCGCGAGCATTTTTCACTTCCTTGCGCGACCCAGGCATATTTTGTTCATCGCGACGGTAGGCGCAAATCACCTCTTTAGCACCCTGACGAACCGCAGTTCGAACGCAATCCATGGCGGTATCACCACCCCCTAGCACGACCACACGCTTGCCCTTCAAGTTAACAAAGGCTTCTGCTGCTTGAGGATAGCCGCGATTGTGGTTGACGTTGCCAACCAAATAATCGAGTGCTTTGTGAACACCGGGCAAAGACTCACCGGGGAATCCGCCATCCATCGCAGTGTAGGTGCCCATCCCCATGAAGACCGCATCATAGTCGCTCAGCAACTGCTCAATCGTGATATCGCGACCAATCTCGGTATTGAGTCTAAACTCAATTCCCATACCCTCGAACACCTCGCGCCGCCGCACCATGACATCTTTTTCAAGCTTGAACTCAGGAATACCGAAGGTGAGTAGTCCACCAATTTCGGGGTATCGGTCGAACACGACTGGCTTGACGCCCGCACGAGTGAGCACATCGGCACAACCCAATCCAGCGGGTCCCGCACCAATGATTGCCACGCGTTTACCCGTCGCCACAACGCCCGACAAGTCGGGGCGCCAGCCCATGGCCAGTGCAGTATCCGTAATATATTTTTCAGTGGCACCGATAGTCACCGCGCCAAAACCGTCATTAAGCGTGCACGCACCTTCGCACAATCGATCTTGAGGGCACACTCGCCCGCACACTTCGGGCAGCGTATTAGTCTGATGGCTGAGCTCAGCAGCTTCAAATAAATGCCCTTCAGAGACGAGCTTTAGCCAGTTGGGAATAAAATTGTGAACCGGGCATTTCCATTCACAGTAAGGATTACCGCATGAAATGCAGCGATCAGACTGAGACTCAACCTGACCTTCGGTGTACTGGTCGTAAATTTCAACATACTCAGTTTTACGTTTTTTAAGGCTCCGTTTCGCTGGGTCATTACGGCCGACATCAATAAACTGAAAATTATTACTTGCACGACTTCCCATCACTGCGTCTCCCTTGGGTTAATCGGTATCACGTAAACGCGATAGCAAGCTGGTTAGATCAGCAGCTTTCGGTTTCACGAGCCAAAACTTCCCAACGTAGTCTTCGAAATTATCCAATAAATGTGCGGCGCGATCCGATCCGGTTTGCTCTAAGTGTTCCGCGATACGCTCTCTTAAATGGTGGCGATAAGCCTCCATATACTCCGAGCTGACTCGGCAAATCTCGACCAGCTCGCTGTTATGACGATCGATAAACTTTCTATCTTCATCTAATACCAGCGCGAAACCACCGGTCATACCAGCACCGAAATTGACGCCACAGGGGCCCAAAACAATGACTGTACCACCGGTCATATACTCACAACAGTGGTCTCCGACCCCTTCAACGATCGCGTGTGCGCCGCTGTTTCGAACGGCGAAGCGCTCACCCGCCGTACCTGCAGCGAATAGATGGCCACCCGTCGCACCATACAAACAGGTATTACCAATAATGGCCGCCTCGTGCGAGGCAAAAGTACTGCACCTTGGTGGATAAACCACCAGCTTACCGCCGGCCATTCCCTTACCAACATAATCGTTGGCATCGCCCTCTAGGTGCATGTGCAAGCCACCTGCATTCCAGACGCCAAAACTCTGCCCTGCTGTGCCCGTCAGACGAATCACAATCGGTGCTGATTCCATCCCCAGGTTGCCATGTCGCCGCGCGATCTCGCCCGACACTCGCGCACCAATAGATCGATCACAATTGCCAATCGTATAAGTCAACTCACCACCGGCGCTGTTTTCGATCATTGCAGCGCAATCAATGACCATGCGCTCAGCGAGAGCACCTTCATCGAAGGGTCGATTTGCCGCTACTTGACAAAACTGGGGCTGATCAGCCGCTTCAGGATCGCTGTATAACATGGGAGACAGATCTAAATGACTCTGCTTTTCTGTCACGCCGGGGATCAGCTCGAGCAAATCTGTGCGCCCGATGAGCTCCTCAAGACTTCTTACACCCAACTTAGCTAACCACTCGCGTGTTTCTTCAGCCACCATCGTGAAGAAATTGATCACCATGTCGACCGTGCCATTGAAGTGATCGTCACGCAGACGGCTGTCCTGTGTGGCCACACCGGTCGCACAGTTATTCAAATGGCAAATACGCAGATACTTGCACCCCAGGGCCACCATGGGTGCAGTGCCAAAACCGAAGCTTTCAGCACCTAAAATGGCTGCTTTGATCACGTCTAGACCGGTTTTCATACCACCGTCGGCTTGCAACCGGACCGAGCCACGCAATCGGTTACCGCGCAGAGTTTGTTGAACTTCGGCCAAACCGAGCTCCCAAGGAGACCCAGCGTGGCGAATCGAGGTAATTGGACTGGCCGCTGTACCGCCGTCATAACCGCTAATGGTGATCAGGTCGGCATAGGCCTTGGTCACACCCGCAGCAATGGTTCCAATACCAGGTTCCGACACCAGCTTCACCGAAACCAGCGCCTTTGGATTGACTTGCTTCAAATCAAAAATAAGCTGAGCAAGATCCTCGATTGAATAAATATCGTGATGCGGTGGTGGCGAAATCAAGGTCACGCCGGGAACCGAATACCGTAAACGAGCAATCAGCTCATTGACCTTGCCACCGGGTAGCTGACCCCCTTCACCGGGCTTCGCCCCCTGTGCCACCTTGATTTGGAGCACTTCTGCGTTGACTAAGTAGTGCGGTGTAACCCCAAATCTTCCCGAGGCAATCTGCTTAATCTTAGATGAGCGTTCAGTGCCGTATCGCGCCGGATCTTCACCGCCCTCACCCGAGTTCGAGCGAGCGCCCATGCGATTCATAGCGACCGCGAGCGCCTCGTGCGCTTCGGGGCTCAATGCTCCGAGCGACATACCGGCTGAATCGAACCGAGGCAATATCGCCGATACCGGTTCAATTTGGTCAAGCGGCAGAGGTTCCGGTAATACTTTGGGACGCATAAGATCGCGCAGCGTTGCCACCGGACGATCATTCACTAACTGACTGTAGCGCTGATAAATAGCCCGATCACCTGAACCCACAGCCTGCTGCAAAGTCAACACGACGTCGGGGTTAAAGGCGTGGTATTCCTGGCCATGTACATATTTCAACAGCCCGCCTGGCACCAGTGTTTTGCGCACCGACCAAGCGGCTTTTGCAAGTGCTTTTTGATCGGTTTCAAGGTCCGAGAATCGAGCGCCACTGATGCGGCTCGAAACGCCCCGGAAACACAAGCTGATGACTTCCGGCGCCAAACCAACCGCTTCGAACAATTGTGCGCCGCGATAGGAACTCACAGCGGAGATCCCCATCTTGGACATAATCTTCAACAACCCTTTGTTGATGCCCTTGCGATAGTTTTTGTAACTGACACCAGGGTCACCGAGAATATCGCCACCACGAAGCAAATCATCAAGTACCGAGTACGCCAGATAGGGATACACCGCAGTCGCACCAAACCCCAACAAACAGGCAATCTGGTGCGAATCTCTGGCACTACCAGTCTCGATAACCAGGTTAGCGTCGCAGCGTAAACCAACGCGAATGAGATGATGGTGAACGGCACCCGTGGCCAACAAACTGTGAATTGGCAATCGATCCGTGGCAATTTTTCGATCAGAAATCACCATGATCGTGGCACCGCCACGCACCGCATGTTCTACATCAGCACACAGGGCTTGAATAGCTTGCTCTAAGCTTGTGTCCTCGGGACGGTAGGTAGCATCGATATCGGCTATCGCAAAATCTGGATCATTCAAACGTAGCAGGCGATTAAACTTGCTCTGTGATAACACCGGCGAACGCAAAATAATCCGCTTCGCGTGCTCAGGACCTTCGGTGAAAATATTCTGTTCCCGCCCAAGGTCAGTCTCGAGCGACATGACAATGGTCTCTCGTAAGGGATCGATCGGCGGATTGGTGACCTGCGCAAACTTTTGTCGAAAATAATCGTACAAACCTCGGTTCTGAGAGGACAGCACCGCCATGGGGGTATCGTCACCCATCGATCCCACAGCTTCGTTACCTGACTCCGCCAGCGGTCTAAAAACTTGGTCACGCTCTTCAAACGTGACTTGGAATAATTTTTGATAGGCATCCAGCGAGGCGGCATCAATGCCTGGATCGATCTCGCCGGCAAAGGTACCTTCGATGCGGCGCGAATTATCGCGCAACCATTGCTTGTAGGGGTGTCGCTTCTTCAACAGCTCATCAATATCTGCGGTATGTAGGAGCTGCCCGGTCTCCGTATCGACCATCAACATTTGGCCAGGACCGACACGCCCCTTCGCAATCACGTCCTCTGGCTGGTAGTCATAGGTTCCAACCTCAGAGGCCACGATCAAGAAACCATCCTTCGTGCGCACCCAGCGCGCGGGTCGCAAACCGTTGCGATCGAGCAAACACACGGCGTAGCGACCGTCGGTCAGCACTATCCCAGCTGGACCATCCCAAGGCTCCATGTGCATCGAGTGATACTCATAGAAAGCCCGCAAATCTGGATCCATCCCTTCTAAGTTCTGCCAGGCTGGTGGAATGAGCATGCGCAACGCGCGCGGCATATCGACACCACCCGTGAGCAGCACCTCGAGCATGTTATCCAAACTAGATGAGTCTGAGCCCGTCCGATTGACTATCGGCTGAATCTCGGCAATATTCGGAAGACTGTCTGTTTCGAACAGTGCTGCCCGGGCCTCGGCCCAATTTCGATTGCCTTCTATTGTATTGATTTCACCATTATGTGCCAGTAATCGGAACGGCTGCGCGAGGGGCCATTTGGGCAGGGTATTGGTTGAGAATCGCTGATGAAAAACACAGATTGCTGTGTGCAGAGATGGATCGTTGAGATCGGGATAAAACTGCGCCAAGTCGGCCGGCATCACCAGGCCTTTGTAGGACACCACTTTAGACGACAGGCTACACAAATAAAAACTTTGGTGTTCGGCTGCTGTCAAAGCTTGCTCGGTCTTACGTCGCGCGATCAGCAGGCGCGCTTCTAATGAAATAGGGCTCTCAGCCGCAGTCTCTTGGATAAAACACTGCTCAATGCGGGGCAGACTCGCCAACGCTATCTCACCACATACGCCAGAGTCGGTGGGTACAACCCGCCAACCCGATACCGATAAGCCCTGCGCGGCAAGTGACTGCTCTAAGGCCTGCCTCTCACGAGAGGCCAAGTCTGGATCTTGGCTTAAAAAGGTTTGTGCAATCGCAAAGTGATCGGTCAGCTCAACGCTAAACAATGTTTTTGCTTGCGCCCGAAAAAACTCAGTCGGCATTTGGAAGAGCAAGCCACAGCCATCTCCCGTTTTGCCATCTGCGGCAATACCACCACGGTGAGTCATGCAAGTGAGCGACTCGATAGCAGTCTGCAACAGGCGATGACTTGCTTCACCAGTGGTCTGAGCAATTAAGCCAAACCCGCAGTTATCTCGGAATTCTTCAGGGCGATACAAGCCAGCGTTCATAACGATTCCAGCAAAAGTAACAGTTATAAAATAGTGTGTGCGGCGCACTCCCCGTGCAAGCTTTCAGGGGCGCTTAATCTTAAGGGGAGAGCAATTTTACACGGTACTGGGCATCTCGACAAACGCTAGCATTCTTCTGTCCCTATTTTGCTGAAGATTGCTAAAATTAACGATCGTCGAGGAGTCTTTGCAACTCTTCGACTGTGACATCATCGACTACCCGAGCCGAGCCGAGCTGGTCCAGTAAAATAAATCGCATCTGACCATCAATGACTTTTTTATCTAAGGTCATTAACGAGACGAACTCATCGCAAGCCATCGATGATGGCGCAGCAACAGGCAAGCCAAAGTCCTGCAATAGAGCTTCTAAATGCTCGACCTGAGACTGACTCACAGCGCCTCGAGCACACGACAACCTCATTGCCAAGACCATACCTGCAGCCACTGCCTCGCCATGCAACCACTCACCAAAGCCCAAAAATGCCTCTATGGCATGCCCAAACGTGTGGCCAAGATTCAGCAGCGCGCGCACGCCGGCTTCGCGCTCATCACTCGCAACAATCCGAGCTTTGATCTCGCAGCTGCGTCGAATTGCTTGCGCAAGCGCATCGGAATCACGCTGCAGCAACTGCGCTCGATGGTGACTGATCCACTCATAGAACTCTGCATCGGCGATCAAACCATATTTGACCACTTCTGCAAAACCGGCTGCGAAGTCTCTATTGCTGAGCGAATTCAGCGTCGAGGTGTCTATAAGCACGGCGCTGGGCTGATAAAATGCCCCAATCATGTTCTTTCCAGCGGGATGATTGACGGCCGTTTTGCCCCCGACCGAGGAGTCGACTTGAGCCAGCAAGGTCGTGGGAATCTGCACGAAACCCGCACCTCGTTGGTAACACGCCGCAGCAAAGCCGGTGATATCACCCACCACACCCCCACCCAAGGCAACAAACGTCGTATTTCTATTATGTTGATCAGCTAGCACACGATCGAAAATCAGAGTGAGTGTCTCGAGTGTCTTAAACTGCTCACCATCAGGCAGGACGATGGAGGTCACTTTTTGCTTACCCGACAGCACCGCCGATAACCGCTCAAGATAGAGCGGCGCAATAGTCTCGTTGGTCACAACCACGACCTGCTGAGTCCGAATCACGGCACTAAGAGCCTCGAAATCATTTAACAGATCGGCACCAATCGTAATTGGATAGCGCCGATCGCCGAGCTCTACATAGAGATCATGGGTTGCGTATGTCATTAAGGTACCTAATAGAAAGCGGCTTAACTGTCGAACTGTTGCGCCAGTTTACCAGCAATATTGCGTGAGTTCGCACCATCTGTTTCAACAATTTGAGTCGCAACTGACTGATACAAGGGATCTCGTATTGCCATGAGTTCCGCCAACACAGATTCTCGACGACCCGTTTGAAGAAGAGGACGCTTGCGATCATTGTTGGTGCGTTTGATCTGCTCAGCAAGTGAGGTCTTTAAATAGACTACATGGTGCTGCTTGAGCAACTCCAGATTGGCGGGGCGCATCACGATACCGCCGCCGGTTGCAATAACGCCAGACGGCAGTGCCAGTAGATCGGCCAGCGCCTGGCTTTCTCGATCTCGGAAGCCCTCTTCGCCCTCGACATCAAATATCCAAGGGATATCGGCACCGGTGCGCTGCTCTATCGTGGCATCGGTATCCAAAAAGGGCAGCTTCAACTTTTTAGCCAGCAACTGGCCCACTGTGGTCTTTCCTGCCCCCATCGGGCCGACAAGCACAATTAACGACATACATGCGATCTAATCTAATAAAGAATCTGCAAGTATACGTGGTGTTATAAAAATAAGCGTCTCTGTTTTCGTGCGCGACGTTGAGCTGCTCCTAAAAAATTGGCCCATCACTGGCAAATCACCGAGTATCGGTACCTTTGATACTTTCTCGAGATCTTCAGTTCTAAACACCCCTCCTAGGACGATGGTTTCACCATTGCCAACCAATACCTGGGTGGTTAACTGAGTGGTATCAATCGTTGGAATACTGCCGCCGTTGCCCGACGGAACCAAGTCGCCAATACTGTCCTGATTGATAATCAGGTCCAGCAGAATACGATCATCGGGGGTGATATTAGGAGTAACATCTAGCTGCAGCACAGCCTCTTTAAACTGAGTGGCAGTCGCACCTCCTGCCGATGACTCCTGATAAGGCACCTCGGTACCGGACTTAATCGATGCTTTTTGTTTGTCACCCGTAATCACTTTAGGCTGCGACACAACCTCTCCTTTACCCACCGCCTCTAGGGCACTGAGCTCCGCCGTCAGAAACACATCTTTACTGGTAAAGCCTACTGCAAAGCTGCCCGCCGGCTCAGCCACACCAAGATCAACTAGGAGCGCACCCGGGTAACTGAGCGCACCCGGTGTACCATCGATCATTGCTTGATTCAGCGCACTCACATTGGCTGTGTCACCGCTAATAGACAGCGCATTACCACCGAAATTGGTATTGGTATGGCCGCCACCCCAACGAATACCAAGCTCCTCATCAAGGCTAGATTGAGCAATAACAATACGGGCTTCGATCATCACTTGCCGAATAGGAATATCGACAAGATCAATCAAGCTCCGGATTTCTGTCAACTTGGCCGCGGTTTCAGTCACGATAAGCGAGTTGGTTCTTGGATCCACAATGACACTGCCACGCGCAGAGATGAGCGAACCGCCGTCTTCACTCCCCGCTGAAAAAAGATCAACCACCTCATTGGCTTTAGCGTAGCGGACCCGAATAAACTCAGTCGACAGCGGCGCAAGTTCTGCAATTTGCTTGTTCGCCTCGATCTGCTGACGCTCTCGCTCCGAGATCTCTTCAGCGGGAGCGATCATCAACACGTTGCCTATTTGGCGCTGATCTAGGCCCCGAGTCTTTAGAACCAGCTCGAGCGCCTGATCCCAGGGGACATTTTGTAGGCGCAGGGTAATGCGACCAGTCACCGTATCACTCGCGACTAAGTTCAGTTCGGTGAAGTCGGCTATCAGCTGCAGCACAGCCCTCACTTCAATATCTTGGAAATTGAGCGATATCCGGTCGCCGACATAAGCAAATTCATTCCGTCGCTTATCCATTTCATCTGCGCTTAGAGTCTTCACGCTGAGCACGTACTGGTTATCGGTCTGGTAGGCCAGATACTCAGTATTCTCGGCCGTTTTCAGTGTCAGCACAGTACCCTTTTTGGTCGTCTTCACTTCCACGCTGTGCACCGGTGTCGCAAAGTCAGTCACATCGAATCGACGCAATAATCGCTCGGGTACCGAGGCGTCCTTAAACTCGAGTTTGATATCCCCAGATTCCGAAAACACATTTACATCCACCTTTGGATCGCTCAAGGTCAGAATCAAACGACCCTCCCCATCTGTCGTTCGCTGAAACTGGAGATCATTGATTTCGGTTGTTGCCCCGATCACTGTCTCGACTCGCGAAGTCAATGCATTCGGGTCGGAGCTCGGTTTCAGATAATTCGCGGTGCCACTGTCACCCACAGTAATAAACAATGAGTTTCCCTCTGTGCGCGTGTCGTAAGGCACCAGCTTGAGCAGATTAACCACTATTCGCGCTCGATCACCAGATTCAACCACCATCACCGACGAGGCATTACCATAAGGAAGACTGTATTTTTTTGATCCAAGCGCACTGAGGTGTCATTGAAATCAATCGCGATGCGGGCGGGCTTTTCGACCGTGTAGCCTTTAAAATCTGGCGGCGACTGATCAAATCCCAACTGAATTTCAAACTGACCACTCGAGCGCGAAGTGAAATCTATCGACTCAATTGTGGGGCTTTCAGCAAGTGCTTGGTGAGTCAGAACTAAGCTAGACAGGACGACTGCCACACCTACTAGTCCGCGCTGGCAACGCTGTGTAAGCTTCGATACCGATACTGTGTTTATCACTTACTACTCCTCTGCAGCTTGAAGACTTGCCAACATAATAGTCCGCGGACGCTCTACCCAGCCGCCCTCAGATCCATCACTCACAATCTCGATGACCGATAAAAAGGTAGGCGCCATTTCAACCACACGGCCATGGTTACGCCCCAAATAATTCGATACCCCAACTCGGTGAATACCACCCTCGGGATCTTGCACTAAAGTCCAGTTTTTGCCGCCACGCTGCATGGTTCCGACCATTAGCAGAGACTCGAGCTCAAACTGTTCTAAAAACTCTTTGGGCCGCCCCGAGTCTGGACGCACAGTGGCGATCGATTGCAACTGGGCCACCTCGCGCACGGCAAGCGGGCGCTCGAATGGACTTCGTATCGTCGTCGCACTGTAAGCGAAGGCTTGATAGTCTTTAAAAGCAGGGATAGGTGCTATTACCCCCGCCGGACGAGCGCGCTTCTCGGCCATGAACTCGTCAAGATCGCGGAAATCATCGCTAGAACACCCGACAAGGAGTGCCATGAGCGCAATTAACACAAGAGAGACAATACGCGACATCACGACTCATCCTCTCGGTAGCGGTAGGTTTTCGCCACCATCTGCATTTGCAGAATGCCACCGGCCTGACGTCTGCGCTCAATTTTGAAATCGTGCAGTGTCACTATCCGAGGCAAGCTGGCCATTGATGACACAAAGCTCCCAAGCTCGTGATACGACCCGGAAGCCTCGATCGCAATCGGTAATTCGACATAGAACTCCTGCGACTGCTCATCTTGCAAATCAATACTTTCGATATCTAAGCCGTTAGCAAAACCCTTATTGGTGATATCCTCGAGCAAACCAGGCACCTCGGTATCACTGGGTAATTGGCTGACTAAGGCGCCAAAAGAGTCCTCCATTTCAAGCATTTGCCGCTTGTAGGCCTCTAAGTTGGCGGCTTGAAACGCTTTCTCCTCAAACTCAGTTTTTAAAGTCCCCTCGGTTCTCTGCGCGCGCGCGTAGTCGTCTTGCAACTCTTTCACATGGTACTGATAGCCAACGGCGAGGGTTGCGCAGAATAGCGCCGCCCAAATTGACGCCAACACAGGTAATGGCCAGGTACCAATCGTATCGAAATCAAGCTCACTCAGATCGAAGTCTTTGACTCGCTCTAACGTCTCTCTAATGGACATCAGCGCGCACCATCGCCATCGGGCGCAATCTGAATCGACAAGTTAAAGGTGGTGGCCTGCAAGCCGAACTCAGGCGTGGCGGTCACCGAGCTGAGTGTGGGGGAAGAAAACCACGGCGAGGCATCAAGATTACGCATCAGACTAGACACTCGGTTATTTGACTCAGCTACTCCCTTGATACTGAGCTCGTCACCCTTTGACTGCAGCAATGTGTAGTAAACCCCGTCTGGTATCGCCCGTGCCAGCTCGTCCATGACTCGCACAATAATAGGGCGATTACCCTGTAGCTCCTGAATAACACGCATCCGATCCAGCAACTGGGTCCGGCGCTTTTGCAGATCTTTGATTTGCTCGACCTCGGCATTGAGTACCGCAACTTCATTGCGTATGTAGGCATTGCGACGGTTCTGGTCGCTTATCTGAGAGGAAATAATAAGGTCCGCGAAAATCAACACAACAGTCGCCAGCAGTACGCATGCTCCCGCGATCAGGTAGAACTCTCGCTTCTTCTGTTCACGCAGTTCTTCACGCCACGGTAGCAAGTTAATAGACGACATCAGTCAAAACTCCTCATGGCCAAGCCGCAGGCAATCATCAAGCCGGGCGCATCACCCTGAAGCGCTACCGCATCTACTTTGGATGACATCGTCATCCCTTGAAATGGGTTGGCAATCACCACGCGAGTACCGAGCTTCTCGCGCACGAGTCGGTCCAGCCCCGCCATGCAGGCGACGCCACCGGCCAAGACGATAGCATCGACATCGTTATAACGACTGGACGAAAAAAATAACTGAAGACTTCGCGAGACGTGTTGCACCACAGCCTCTGTAAACGGCTCAAGCACCTCGAGCTCATAGTCGTCTGGCAACCCACCTTGTTTTTTGGCCAAACCCGCCTCTTCGAGCGGCAAGCCATAGCGGCGCATAATTTCATCGGTTAACTGTTTGCCACCAAACACCTGCTCACGGGTATAAATGCTACGGCCCTGGTGGAGGACGCTCAGTGTGGTCATGGTCGCACCGATATCGAAGATAGCGACGGTGCTGTCTGGATCGAGTTTCAGGTGTCGCTGAATAAGCTCGAAGGCCCGCTCGATCGCAAAGGCCTCAATATCAATAATAGTGGGCTTGAATCCTGCGGCCTCGATCGCCTCGACTCTCGCATCGAGTGTTTCCTTGCGGCATGCCGCCAACAGAACGCTGTTGTAGCCTTCAAGATCGAGCGAACTACCCTGAACCTCAAAATCCAGCGCCACTTCTTCTAGTGGATAAGGGATGTGCTGATCCGCTTCAACAAATAACTGGGCTTCAAGCGCATCATCGTT
>CBFHJC010000014.1:0-22158 GCA_965656045.1 Aequoribacter sp. | reverse complement strand
GACGACGCTAAGAAAGCACAGGAGTCTCTGAATCAAGAGAGCGAAGGCTTAGTTGAGAGAATGCAGAGTTGCTTATCAGATCATGTGGCAGAGGTTAGAGCCTCGGTCAGATTAATCGAATCACCAACCTGTTTGGTTGTGGGCGACTACGACATGGGGGCGCAGATGCGTCGTATCATGGAGGCGGCGGGGCAGACTGTTCCCGCTACCAAGCCTATTCTCGAGATCAATCCTCAGCATCCGCTGCTGCAAATGCTTGATGCTGAGGCCGATGAGGATAAGTTCAAAGATCTAGCAGAGGTCTTGTTCAACCAAGCTCAACTGGCTGAGGGAGGGCAGCTCGATGACCCTGCGAACTATGTGCGTAAACTCAATGCGCTGCTGCTTCAGTTAAGTAGCTGACCCGGCGTCGCTTTAACGTAGGTAAACGTGGGCGTGAGTGCTCAGATCGATTACACTTAGGCGTCACTTGCAGAAGGGGTTGTCATGCTATTGAATCACCAAACGATATTGCTATGGATAGCGATTTGTGCGGTATTCAGCGTTGGGACTGTGCGTGCGAGTGACCTCGCCTGGACAGATCTCAGCGCGTTTCCTCATGCAGAGCTAACTCTAGAGTCAATCCAGAAGGTACAGGATTACGAAGTGGGTTTAGAGGCTCTCCAGAAACGCCTGGGTGAATGGGGTTTCCGGGACAGTCTTAGAGTTTCGGGTGAGCTTGAACGTAAGACCTACGCCATTATTGATGGGTTCGACGCCCGCGAGATTCTGAACGAGCGAGTCCTGCTGGCCACGGAACAGTCTGATGTGATAACTCTGTTTCAATGCACTGGGCGAGACTGCGGACGAGCGGTGCAGTGGGCAAATCTCGTTTTTGGGTATCGGTTGTTGTACGGCCAAGAGAACGAGCAACGCTATTGGATTGGCGCTCAGCTTCGACAGGAGGGTTCGCGCCTCTTTCTAGGTTATAGCGCGTTTCGAACAGCCTCGCGGCAATATCTGCACCTCGAGACCATTACGGTCAGCGACGACGACTTGCTGCGCGGACGAATTGAGCGGGACTCGCTTGAGCCCTGAGGCTAAAGCGACTGCCCCATGACCCTAGCGGCCCCCGTTTCCTTAATCGAGGCTATTGAGCAGGTAGAGCGCATGCTGGCTCATGCCGGTGTATTTCTCGGGCATGGCACAGATAACCCATGGGATGAAGCCGTCTTTCTAGTTCTTGGAGCGACGGGCCGACCACTCCACACAGACGCAGATTCTGGTGCGGATCAGCTCACACAAGATGAATGTCAGCAGATCAATCAATGGATCGAAAAGCGCTGCGTTGATAGATTGCCTCTGCCTTATATTGCCGGCCGAGCGTGGTTTGCGGGTGTTGAGTTTATCTGCGACCAACGAGCCCTCGTGCCTCGATCACCGATCGCTCAATTGATTGAAACTCAATTCTCCCCATGGTGGCATGAAGTCGAGAGCCCCAAAATTTTGGATCTTTGCTGCGGTGGAGGGTCGCTGGGGATTTTGAGCGCACTCGCTTTCCCTGATGCATCAGTGGTTCTGGCAGATATCGATACTGATGCTCTGGCATTAGCGCAGGAGAATGTTCAGCTGCATAATTTGCAGGATAGAGTTGAGCTGATCGAGTCAGACGTTCTCACGGCGGTACCCGATACACAGTTTGATATCATTATTTGCAACCCGCCGTATGTCGATTCGGCAGATATGGCGGCATTGCCGGCCGAGTACCGGCATGAGCCCTCACAGGCATTGGCCTCTGGTAGTGATGGCTTAGATTTTACTCGGCGGTTACTCGCTCAACTCCCGCGGATAATGCATTCCGGTACGATCGTTTTGCTAGAGCTGGGGAACAGCTGGGAATATTTTGAAACCTTATTTCCACGAACAGCACTGACCTGGTTGGAGTTTGAGCATGGGGGATGGGGCGTCTGTGTGCTTACTCTGGGTGAGGTCGAAGAACTTGGGCGTCAGCTTCGCTAACACGGTATACTGCGCTTTTTTGCGCGCAAGGTTGAGCTTATGTCGGGTAATAGCATAGGTAAATTGTTTACAGTCACCACCTTTGGTGAAAGTCACGGACCAGCCATCGGTTGCATCGTAGATGGCTGCCCGCCCGGGTTGCCACTCAGCGCAGAAGATCTCCAAGTTGATTTGGATCGGCGCAAGCCCGGAACGTCACGCTATACCACGCAGAGAAAAGAAGACGACGAAGTTGAAATTCTCTCCGGTGTCTTCGAGGGCATGACTACCGGCACCTCGATTGGGCTACTGATTCGCAATAAAGACCAAAAATCGAAAGACTACTCGTCAATTGCCAATACCTTCCGACCGGCGCATGCCGATTATACCTATCAGCAAAAGTTTGGCGTTCGGGATTATCGAGGTGGCGGCCGGTCCTCCGCTCGCGAGACGGCCATGCGAGTTGCTGCGGGTGGTATTGCGAAGAAATACTTGCGCGAAGTGTTCGGTGTGGAGGTTAGGGGATATTTGGCGCAACTAGGCCCTATTAAAGCCGAGACTTTACAGTGGGACTGTGTCGAAACCAACCCATTTTTCTGTCCCGACCCAAGCAAGATCGACGCTATGGCCGAGTTCATGAAAGCGCTTAATAAGGAAGGTGACTCAATTGGTGCTCGCATTAACGTAGTGGCGAGTGGCGTCCCAGCGGGGTGGGGTGAACCGGTATTCGATCGTTTAGATGCTGATATTGCAGCCGCTATGATGGGTATCAATGCGGTTAAAGGGGTTGAGGTGGGTGATGGTTTTGCTGTGGTTGAACAAAAGGGGAGCCAGCACCGAGATGAGCTAACCCCTGAGGGTTTCAGGAGCAATCATGCAGGCGGTGTCCTCGGCGGAATTTCTTCAGGGCAAGATATCACTGTAAGCCTTGCCTTAAAGCCAACCTCGAGTATTCGCATTCCGGGTTCATCGATAGATGTTAACGGGGCACCTCAAGAGGTCATTACGACCGGTCGGCACGACCCCTGTGTCGGTATTCGCGCAACGCCGATCGCTGAGGCTATGCTGGCGATTGTGTTGCTGGACCATGCCTTGCGACATCGCGGTCAGAACGCCGAGGTTCGGTCTATCACGCCATCGATAGCGCCATAGCACAACGCGTGAGACCCTACCCACACGGCCGCCTGTCGACTTTCTACCTATTCTATTTCGCGATTTTAGGCATTTTGCTGCCGTTTTGGCCGCTTTACCTGCAGTCTATTGGGATGACCGCGGGTGATATCGGTGTTCTGATGGCAGTACTCATGACCACGCGTATCGTATCGCCCATCATTTGGGGCAAGCTCGGCGATAGTGTGCCAAGAAGAATGCTGGTGGTGCAGTGGGGCAGCTTCGCTGCTGCGCTGATTTTTGTGGGTGTATTTTTTACCGAACAGATGCACTTTTTAGTTTGGGTGGTGGCAGGGTACAGTTTCTTTTGGAATGCTGTGCTGCCCCAATTCGAAGTGATCACCCTGAATCATTTAGGTGACCACCATCATCGCTACAGCCAGGTCAGGGTGTGGGGCTCGGTCGGCTTCATCGGTGCGGCGGTCGGTCTTGGTTGGTATTTTAATACCGCGCCCATTAGCCATGTCCCCGCCTTATTGTTTGGGTGCTTCGTGGCGTTATGGCTGCTATCGCTGTCCATTGCAAGCCCCGAGCAGAAGCTAGGAGAGCAGCATTCGGATGCGCCTTTGAGCGTTTTGTTCAATCGTCCTTTCATTGGTTTTATGCTGGCCTGTCTACTCCTACAGTTAGCACATGGGCCGTATTACACCTATTTTTCTTTGTATGTAGAATCCGCGGGCTATAACAAAACTCAAACTGGCGTATTTTGGGCGCTCGGTGCAGTCAGTGAAATGTTTGTTTTTATGCTGATGCACCGAATTTTGCCGCGATTTGGAGCGGTCGTATTGTTTCAATGGGCGCTCGCCTTGTCGGTAATTCGGTGGGTTTTGCTCGACCAATTCGTTGGTAGTTTGGCGATGTTGCTTATTGTACAGTTGCTCCATGCCGGCACTTTTGGCTTGTTTCATGCGAGCAGCATTGAACTATTGCGACAACATGTGCCTGTTAATTTATCGGGGCAAGGTCAGGCTTTGTACAGCATGATCAGTTATGGTGTCGGCGGCGCCCTTGGCGCTTTAGTCAGTTCAGTTTTGTGGCCAATGAATCCGTCTTATGCCTTTTGGATGGCCAGTATCGCGAGTATCATCGCTCTACTTATTTCTCGTAGGCTTATGGTGAATCAACTATGGCATCACGCAAGCGGAAGCTGAGAGTCGCCCGCACCATTGCTCTTGGCATTGTTGCTGTAGTGGCTCTATTTTGGGGCGCGATTGACATTGTCGGGGCCGACGTAGGAGTCTTGATCGAAGCGTTTCTGACTTCGATCGTTACTGTGCTTATGATTGTCGCTGCGGCAGCAATCACTGTCTTTGTCTGGCAAACGCTCAAGCGATGGCTGGCTGGATCACGATCGGATGATTAGTCAATTTCAAAATCAATATCGATTGTCATTTCGTCGGCAATCGTCGTTAGCCGAGCCTCAAGCTCTTGTTCGTCGACTGTGCTTGGCAGTGCGACCTGAAGAGCGGCGTGGAATAGGGGCTCGTTAGTCATAGGCGCGGGCACGATGTCGCTTTCGAATGACAGTACATTAATGGCCCTTTGTGCGAGTGATTGCGAGACTTCCCGGACAATGCCAGGGCGGTCGGGCCCGATAATAGACAAAGAAGCGGTAACGCCTGAATAGGACGGCTCTGTGCCTGCCTCGGTGACACGAACGCTCAAACCGCGATCAGATAGTCTCTTCAGGCTTTCCTCTAACGCGCCAGCCTCAGCAGTGGGGATACTTATCAGCACAATGCCAGCAAATTTTCCGGCCAGATGTGAGAGTTGACTGGTTTGCCAGTTGCCGCCATGGACGGCGATTTGTTCCGCAATCGCGTCAACAAGCCCCGGTTGGTCGTCGCCAATGATGCTTAGCAGGTAAGGTTTAAGCATGGTTTCATCCACAAGGTGTTCGAAAGAAGTTATAGTAGAGCGTGTCGTGCCAATGTGCAAAAGGAGAGTGTCATGGAATCAGTAATACGTCTTAATCGCGAGATCTTCGTCAATACGCTGCTGGCTCTCTTGCTGGTTGCGTCCAGTCTGGCTTCTGCTGCAACAGATTGGGCCACGGTGCTTGCGGGAGAACATCGCTCTGAATCGAATCGCGCGCGTGATAGTTTTCGTAACCCCGCACAAACGCTCGAATTCTTTGGTGTCACACCCACTAGCGTTGTTGTTGAAATGTACCCTGGTGGGGGCTGGTATACCGAAGTGTTAGCACCCGTACTGGCGAAAGAGGGTACTTTGTATGCGGCGCAGTTTGGCATAAATGATTCGGCCTATGCCCGTCGAGCAGTGGGCAGTTTCTTAACGAAGATTGGCACTCAAGACGATATTTACGGTAATGTTGTCGTTACCGAATTCAGCCCTAGCTCTTCAGTTGCGATGGCCCCTGATGGCACCGCAGATGTCGTACTTTCATTTCGAAATATTCATTCTTGGATGCGCCTTAACTCGGTTGAACGAGCGTTTATGGCAGCCTATACAGCCTTGAAGCCAGGCGGAATTTTCGGGGTTGTCCAACATAGAAGTGATGCGGGTCGCAGCATTGAAGATATGAAGTCATCAGGTTACGTGACAGAGGCATTCGTTATCGAGATGGCGGAACTCATTGGTTTCGAGTTGATCGATCAGTCCGAGATCAATGCCAATCCTCGGGACACGAAAGATTATGAGAAAGGTGTTTGGACGCTGCCACCGTCGTATCGTATGGGTGATACTGACAGAGACCAGTACGCTGCGATTGGCGAGAGTGACAGAATGACGCTTAAGTTTCAGAAGCCACTCTAAGCGAGAGCGAGATGAGGCAGTTAGATGCGCGCGGGCTACTGTGTCCAGAACCCATTATGCTCTTGCATCAAGCGATTCATGGGGCTCAGAAAGGTGACGAATTTAGCGTCTTAACGACGGATCCTGCGGCACTCCGAGACGTACCTCAGTTTTGTCGATTCTTGGGGCATGCCTTGCTGGCGACAGAGTCACGCGAAGAATACGTAGAGTTTCGCCTAAGAGTCGGTACTGATGATCACGGCCATTGAGTTAGCTGATGCTTTCAACGAGGGCATGGGGGAAAGATACGCGGTGCGTTTGTGCGGTGGTGCCGCAGAGCCGTTTTATAAGGCGGCATCAGAGTCTACACCCTATGCCATGCTCGTGTATCGAGCCGACTACCTCAGGAGTGCACTTCACGAGCTGGCGCATTGGTGCATTGCGGGGAAGGTGCGCAGAGCTTTAGATGACTATGGCTATTGGTATGAAGCCGATGGGCGATCATTTGAACAGCAATTGGCGTTTATGCAGGTTGAGGCTAAGCCTCAGGCTCTAGAATCGATATTTTGCGAGGCGCTCGGACTCCCTTTTCAAGTCAGCCTCGATAATCTTGAAAGTGGATTTGATAGTGCCGTCACGCAGCATTTCGCTAGCCAAGTCAGAGATGAAGTGCACAATTTGCGCACAAGGGCGTGGCCACAACGTTGGCTAGAGTTGCAAGAACTCTTGATTCAGCTCGCCGAAAGTGATTTGGCTTCTGGTGAAAGCCAATGCCATACCCAGCGCGCGTGAGTTTGATTCAATGAATATCATAGCGGACCACAATATCCCGGGCGTTGAGCAGCTCTTGGGACACTTGGGAGAGATCACGACCTTAGACGGTCGCAATATTTCGCGCAGTGATCTGTTAGCGACAGATGTCCTCTTAGTTCGATCCGTGTCTCGAGTCGATGAGGCGCTTCTGAGAGGCACCCCCGTTAGGTTCGTTGGCTCAGCTACTGCCGGTCACGATCACATCGATATTGAGTATCTCAAGCGGACGGGGCGGCATTTAGCTCTTGCGTCAGGGAGTAACGCTCTGTCGGTTGTCGAATACGTGTTTGCCGCTCTAGCCACGTCGGGAACAACCCTGGACGCCTTATGTGAAGGGCGCTCAAGTCTTGGCATTATTGGTTATGGGAATGTCGGTCAGCGACTCGTCAAAGTGGCTCGCACACTGGGTATCTCTGTTCTGGTTTACGATCCCTACGTTACGGAGTGCCCGGTAAGTGCCTCTTTCGAGCAAGTAATGCGTTGCGATGTCATTTCTGTGCACTGCGCGCTGAGTGAAGAGGGTCGCTTTCCGAGTCGGCATCTACTGAGTAAGCAAGTGATCGCCACGTTAAGCTCCGAACAAGTTCTAATTAACGCCGCTCGAGGGGGTATCATAGATGAAGCCGCTTTGCTCGAGCGAGCTTCCCAAGGTGGACCGAGGTTGATTTTGGATTGCTGGGAGGGCGAGCCGCTAGTCCATGAAGCACTCTTAGAAAATGCCTTTTTGGCAACGCCGCACATAGCTGGCTATAGTAAAGACGGCAAGTGGCGTGGCACTCAAATGCTAGGGGAAGCGCTCGCTTCATTCTCGAGTTCAGAGATAAGCGGTAAAGGCCTAGGTCTCCCTAGAGTGAATGTTGGGTTAGATGAACATCACTCCGCAGCAGAGGCCGTACGCCAGTTGTTGGGGCAGGTATATGATATTACGACCGATGATGCACTGCTGCGCAGCGCTGTACACGACTATGATGGGGCAGAGCGAGGACGACAGTTTGATCGCTTGCGACGGGATTATCGCGAGCGACGTGAGCTATATGGCGCACAGCTTCACTGTGATGCCCCCAGTGAGTGGATGGCGCGTGTTGCAACAGCTTTTCAACTAGAGTGGAAGGAGTCATGACAATGGACGATACAAACATCGATTGGCGAACGAAACTCAGCCCACAAGCGTATGACGTTTGCTGCCTAAAAGGAACCGAACGCCCCTTTACGGGCGAGTTCTGGAATCACTCAGCGAAAGGGGTTTATCACTGCGTGTGCTGCGATACGCCATTGTTCGTATCGGATACCAAATTCGATGCGGGCTGTGGCTGGCCCAGTTTTTTCGAACCTATCCGGCCCAGCGTATTGCGAGAAGAAACGGATACCACTCATGGAATGATTCGGACAGAGGTGATGTGCGATCAGTGCGGTGCTCATTTAGGGCACGTTTTCCCCGATGGCCCTAAGCCGACTGGTTTGCGATTCTGCATTAATAGCGTATCGCTAACGTTCGAAGCGAACGGTTCCGAAGAGGGTAGTAGTGAGAGCTGAAAGTTTTTGATTTGATCAATGCTTGGAGCGGGAAACCGGGTTCGAACCGGCGACCTCAACCTTGGCAAGGTTGCGCTCTACCAACTGAGCTATTCCCGCACATCGTGCTGTGTTCATTGATTAAGTGGCGTCCCCTAGGGGGTTCGAACCCCTGTTACCGCCGTGAAAGGGCGGTGTCCTAGGCCACTAGACGAAGGGGACGCAAAGGACTTAACCAAGTGGCGCGAATTGTAGGGAGCGAGCGTGATCGAGTCAAGGGTATCAGGTGACTTATTGCAATTTTTTTAGGGACTGCTTACTCGTTTCCCAGTCAAAAGACTTACCTTGACTTTCGGCGCTATAGCGGAGCTCGTCAAGCGCTTGATAGGCTTGAATTTCCTCATCTGGCATGTAATGCAGACAATCGCCACCCAGAAAAAATAGAATATCGCGCGGGAATAACGGGGTTAAATCCGCAAAATGGGTGAAAAGTGTATTCACTTGATCTGTAATTTCGTCAAGCTTCAAAGGCTGAGCCTCTAGTAGCCCAGACGTTCGTTGACACCACAGCTGGAAAGGGTGCTCCGGATTAAGAGCGCCAGACTGAGCACTGATCGTTCTAACGAACTCAGATAATTGTTTTACCAGTTGTGTGTGATAGAGAGATTGGTTCATCTGACGGTCGTTTCTCTTGACGTAAGGCGTTACAATGCCGTCCTCCATTTTGTTGGGAAACGACCGCGCTATGATACCAGCTCTAGAAATAGAAAACCTCAGCAAAACCTACGGGACCGGCTTCCACGCGCTAAAAGGCATTAGTTTGTCTGTGGCACAGGGCGACTTCTTCGCACTACTGGGCCCTAATGGTGCTGGAAAGTCGACTACCATTGGAATTATCTGTTCCTTAGTCGCCAAAAGTAGTGGTTCCGTTCGAGTCCATGGGGTAGATATCGACCTTGATTTTGCCTTGGCTAAGAAGTACATCGGTATCGTACCGCAAGAATTCAACTTCAACGTGTTTGAAAAGGCGAGAGATATCCTATTAACGCAGGCCGGATACTATGGGATTCCCAGACCGTTAGCCGAAGAGCGCGCCGATTATTACCTAAAGAAATTGGGGCTTTGGGAAAAGCGTGACGTGGTGTCTCGGATGCTTTCGGGCGGAATGAAGCGGCGTTTAATGATCGCCCGAGCTCTGATTCATGAGCCAAAATTATTGATCCTAGATGAGCCCACAGCTGGTGTTGATATCGAGATGCGCAGAGCAATGTGGGAGTTCTTGCAAGAGATCAACAGTGGCGGTACGACCATTATTTTAACCACACATTATCTCGAGGAAGCAGAAGCCTTGTGTCGCAACATTGCGATTATCAATCATGGCGAGATTGTTGAAAATACGTCAATGAAAATGCTCTTACGACGTCTGCAGCGCGAGGTCTTTATATTTGACTGTGGACATGAGCTTCCTGAGAACATTGCGGTCGAAGGGTTCCTTGTGCGTCGAGTCGACGCCCACACACTCGAGGTTGAGGTTCAAAAAGGGCAGCAGTTAAATGAGGTCTTCCAAGCGTTGAGCGCGAGTGGGATTGGCGTACAAAGTATGCGAAACCGTGCCAATCGTCTGGAAGAAATGTTTGTCAATCTGGTCGAGGGGAACGCTGCGTGAATTGGACAGAACAATATATCGCCTTTGTGACCATTCTGCGTAAAGAGGTCCGTCGCTACACCCGTATCTGGACCCAAACATTACTTCCCTCAGCCATCACGATGTCTTTATATTTTGTGATTTTTGGCACCTTGGTTGGCTCTCGAATCGGTGAAATGGGCGGGTTTACCTATATGCAGTTCGTGGTTCCCGGGTTGATTATGATGGCGATCGTGACGAACTCGTACTCGAACGTGGTGTCCTCATTTTTTGGATCGAAGTTCAATAACAGTATTGAAGAACTTTTGGTGTCGCCAACGCCTAACTACATTATCTTGTGGGGTTATATCCTGGGAGGCGTCACGCGGGGGCTGATGGTTGCTGTGATCGTCACTATCGTAGCGCTGTTCTTCACAGACCTATCGATTTATAGCCTTCCCGTGGTGGTTGCGATCGTGACTATGACATCGATCTTGTTTGCTTTGGCCGGATTCATTAATGCCGTGTTCGCCAACTCGTTCGATGATATTTCTATCGTTCCTACTTTCGTTTTGACGCCACTTATCTATCTTGGTGGTGTGTTCTACAGTCTGGATCTATTGCCCGACTTTTGGCGCGGGGTATCGCAGCTTAACCCCTTGGTATACGTGGTTAACGCGTTCCGATACGGTGTGCTCGGCGTGTCTGATGTAAGCATTGAATTTGCTTTCGGCATGATTGGGGTTTTTACAGTGATTGCCTATGTATACTGCATGCACTTATTAAATAGTGGCACAAGATTGCGTCAGTAAACATTTCTGGGCGCACCTGGGTGGAATCACAATGAGCGATAAAATCTTTGTTTTAGGCGAGCAAACACCGGCTCCTACCTCGTACTCGCCAGAGGTGTTATTCCCAATTCCGAGAGCGGTAGGGCGCGCGTCTATCGATTCAAATATCTCACAGCTGCCAATGTTCGGGGTCGACGTGTGGCATATTTATGAGCTGTCTTGGTTAAATGCGGACGGAGTACCGCAAGTGTTTGTTGGGCGGCTTTCGGTTCCTTGCGAATCAACTTTCATTACTGAATCTAAGTCGTTGAAACTTTACTTAAATTCCCTAAATTTGACTCGCTTTAACTCTGTTGAAGAAGCTCGGAATGTGATTCAGTCGGATGTGAGCAAGGTGGTTAATCTACCCGTTAACCTTGATGTTCTTGAGGTTGATGACCCCTCAATGGCTGGACGCGCTCTCGATGGCGACTGTCTTGATCGCCATGGTGATGTGGTTGGCGCGGTCAAGCCCGCCAAAGAAATCTTGCGCACCCAAGACGATCGCGAGGTAGAGCGGACCTGGTATACCCATAAGTTACGCAGTTTGTGTCCGGTGACCGCTCAGCCGGACTGGGCTAGTGTACAGGTTCGCTGGTGCGGTCCCAATATTGATGAACGTACCTTGCTGCAATATCTCCTGAGTTTCCATACGCATCAGGAATATCATGAACAGTGCCTTGAGCGTATTTATTGTGATTTATGGAGTACCTTTACGCCGCGCTCGCTCGCGGTTCAGGCGTTCTACACGCGACGCGGTGGGATCGATATTACGCCGTTTCGGGCAAGTGACCCCAGTGTTTTGCCTCGCTCTCGCATGCCGAGGCAGTAGCGAGGGGATGCGCGTAGGTTCCCCTCTGACACGATCACTTGGCTGTGAAGGGCTACGGGGTATACTGGTCAGCACGCGCGCTCACAGTTACCGCAAGGATTCCTAGTAATGGCACAGAAACCACTTCAAGGTATAAAAGTAATAGAAATCGGTCAGCTCGTCGCGGGTCCGTTTTGTGGCACCTTGTTGGGTTACTTTGGCGCCGAAGTCATTAAGGTAGAGTCGCCTGATAAAGGCGATCCTTTGAGAGGTTGGCGTACTCTTGATGAGACTGGCACCTCTTACTGGTGGTACAGCATCGCCAGAAATAAGCGATCGGTGACCGCAAATCTAAGATCAGATGAGGGCAGGGCGCTGGTTAAGCGTTTAATTGAGTCAGCGGATGTTGTAATCGAGAATTTCCGCCCGGGCACTATGGAAAAATGGGGCCTGGGTCCGGAAAGTTTTAAACAAAGTAACCCGGGACTGGTCTACACCCGTATTTCGGGTTACGGGCAAACCGGGCCGATGGCTGAACGTCCGGGCTATGCGTCTGTATCAGAGGCATTTAGTGGCTTTCGTTACCTTAATGGCTTTCCTGATCGACCTCCTGTCCGCCCTAATCTCAGCATGGGCGACTCTCTTGCTGGCTTGCATGCTGCCTTTGGCACCGTGCTGAGTCTATTACATCGAGACCGAAATCAAGCGCCGGGGCAGGTGGTCGACATTGCGATCTATGAATCCATGTACAATTTAATGGAATCAGTCGTGCCAGAATATATGGCAACCGGCGCCATCCGGGAACCCTCGGGCTCAACGATTACAGGTATCGTGCCGACCAATACCTATTTATGTGCAGATGATAAATATGTCGTGATTGGTGGCAATGGTGACTCGATTTATAAGCGTCTTATGCATGCAGCGGGCTATCCAGATTTGGCTGAGGATCCACGAATGGGCGACAATGCTGGCCGAGTCGAGCACGAAGCCCTGATTGATGCGGCGCTGGTGTCATGGACGAGTTCGATGAGCTCCACCGAGGTGCTTTCGATATTAGAGGCCGTAGATGTGCCTTCTGGCCCAATGTATTCCGTAGAAGACATGGTCAACGACCCTCAGTATCAGGCACGTGGCATGTTTGAGTCAGTGCAAAGTGGAAGTGGCGAAGTGACGCTACCTGCAATCCTCCCTAAGCTTGATGGAACGCCAGGAGGCACGCAATGGGCGGGACCTGGCGAAGTCGGTGGAGACAGCGACGCAGTATTTATGGCCTTGGGTTACAGCCCCGAGCAGATTAAAAAGTTACGTGAAAATGGTGATATCTAGCGATGACGGTAACGATTAACGAAGTTGGGTTGCGCGATGGTCTGCAGAATCAACCTCTTGTTGTCAGCACCAGCGATAAACTGGCATTGCTCAATTTGCTCGAAACAGCCGGCTTGCGCCACATCGAAGTTGCGAGCTTTGTGCACCCTAAGGCGGTGCCTCAAATGGCTGATGCGGAAGCCTTGATTGAACAGCTTGACTTGAAGCGACGCTTTTATAGCGGCTTAGTTCCCAATTTGCGCGGTTATGAACGGGGCAAAGTTGCCGGTTTATCAGAGTTCGGGTTGATCATGTCGGCCTCGGAAACTTTTAGTGAACGCAATGTCAACATGACCCTAGACCAAGCGCTGCAAACGAATTTCGAGGTGGTGCAGGCGTGTCATGCAGCGGGGCATCACGCGAGAGTCTATATTTCATGCTCTTGTGCCTGTCCCTACGAAGGGCGTATCGATGAGGCCCGAGTTCTAGATTTGGCGCGGCAGCTTCTTGATGGTGGTGCCCACGAAGTGTCAATCTCAGATACCATTGGCGCAGGGACGCCACAGCAGATTTACAATTTAACTCACCCGCTGGTAGTGGATTACGGCGCTGATCGCGTGAATCTTCACGTGCACGATACCCGCGGTCAAGCTAGTGCCATGGTTTGGTCAGCCTACCTTGCAGGGGTGCGCTCATTTGATGCGTCGATTGGTGGCTTAGGTGGATGCCCATTTGCTCCGGGCGCTACTGGCAATGTGGCCACCGAAGATCTGGTGTATTTGTTTAACGAGAGCGGGATTGAGACCGGTGTAGATTTCGCGTTACTTGAGCCCGCCGTCCGTTTTGCTGAGCAAATCACCCAAAGTGCATTGGGCGGAAAGTCTATGGAGTGGTGGCGTCGTAAACGCTAATCACTGATTTTAGACTTGTATCGGACGCGCAGGATTCCATTAAACACATGCCTTTGCTGGGCTCGGGTTTGGGCCAATTGATACGTGTTACGCGTTATCCACGTTGTGATACACGTTTTGAACATCATCGAGATCGTTGAGAAGGCTGACAAAACGATCGAAGGTCTCGAGATCCTCGCCAGCGAGCTCAACCGTGGTTTGCGGAATAAACTGGATTTCATCGACCTCGAAATCAATCTCACCAAACGCCTCTGTGAGCGCCTGCTTGGCTTTAAATGAATCGGTGTGAGGCGCAAATACAGTTAGCATCCCATTGTCATTCTCGATATCTGTCACATCGACTTCTGCCATGAGTAGCGCATCAAGGGCGGTTTCTTCGTCTTCGTGTGCGAACTTTAAAATGCATAAGTGATCAAACATATGGCTCACAGCGCCCTGAGAACCGATCTTCGATTTGGTTTTGGTGAAGCAGAGCCGAACGTCTCCGAAGGTGCGATTCGGATTATCGGTTAAACACTCAATAATCACCATACAGTTACCTGGACCATAGCCTTCGTAGCGTGCGACTTCGAAGTTCTCACCACCGCTGCCACTGGCTTTTTCAATCGCTTTCTCGATGACATGCGTTGGCACTTGATCTTTCTTTGCGCGATCGATGATGCCCCTCAAAGCGAGGTTGCCGTGGGGATCAGTGCCACCAGATTTAGCCGCAACGTAGATCTCGCGAGCGTATTTGCTGTAGATTTTGGTTTTTAAATCGGCGGTCTTCGCCATGGAGTCTTTACGGTTCTGGTAAGCGCGTCCCATAGTTTGAGATCCTTGTTCTGAAGAGCGCGAATTTTAACCCAGCATGACGCGAAGAGCATCGAAAAATTATCGATCGAGGGGGTTGGCGGTGAGGGAGGGATTCGAACCCTCGGTACGTTGCCGTACACACACTTTCCAGGCGTGCGCCTTCGACCACTCGGCCACCTCACCAGCGGCGCGCAGTCTATCACAACTCTTGCGAGCGCTGACAGTGTGTCGTTGGGTTTTCAGTTTTTGGCATCCTCGGGGGCGCGTGACAATGAACTCAACCCCGAGTAAGCTTTAGCGCATACGAATCCAGAGCATGAGCAATGGCCGAAAGAATAGAGGTATTTAAAGCCTTGGGTGCACTTAGGCGCTTGGTAAAGAATCCTGAGGCGACAGAGGAAGTTTTCACCATTATCAGGGCGCTCAGTGGGCAGAGTTTTGAGCGTGAGTTCAAAAGGTTTGAAGCGCTCGAGCAGTCAGAAGTCCTTTTAAATGCTGATCGAGAGCTGCTCTCCTATTTGGTCGAGGATGCAGCTGAATGGCCGCCTGGCTCGTTTGGCGCCTTGTATCGACGCTTTCTACAGCTAGAGGGACTCAGCGCCGATGGTTTGGTGCAGGCATCCGAAAGCGAGAATCAGGTCATCGAAGAGCCGCGCAGGGCAAAGTTTGGACGCCGACAGCGAGATCAGCATGACCTTTGGCACACCTTAACTGAGTATGGACGCGATGAGCTTGGTGAACTGTGTTTGCTGGCATTTACCTATGCACAGACGGGTAATCGAGGGATTGCGGCTATCGTTGTCGTTGGCGCATTGAAGTTACGGCCTTACTTTGGTTGGAGAGTCTTCAAGGCGATTAAGCAGGCATACCGACATGGCAAAGAAGCTGAGTGGTTGCCAGGACAAATCTGGGAGCACCTGTTAACTCAGCCAACCGCGGATGTTCGGACTCTGCTCCAAATTCAAGAACCGACGGTGTATTGGGAGTTGCGTGGTGGAGAGCGATTTCCCTCGCTGCTCGCACACTAATCAAAGTCCTCAGATTCAAATAGCGCCTTAAAGCGCTCACCATTTTGAATGTAGTGGTCAGCGCCCAGTCTTATCATCGCGACCTGCTCATCAGTGAGCGTTCGTTTGACTTGTGCAGGCGACCCCACGACCAGTGATTTAGGTGGAATCTGCATTCCCTCGGGCACCAACGCGTTGGCTCCAATTAATGACCCTTCGCCAACAACTGCGCCATTTAGTACCACAGCGTTGATGCCCACCAAGGCACCTGCGCCAATGGTACATCCGTGAACCGTAGCGTGGTGACCTATCGTGGCGAAGGCTCCAATTTCCACCTTAAAGCCAGGGTCGGCGTGAACCATAGCAAGGTCCTGAATGTTGGCGCCTTTTTGAACGGTTATGGTCTCGACGTCACCCCTTAGAACGCTTTGAAACCAAACGCTGGCACCTTCGGCCAGACTGACTCGCCCAATAATGGTGGCATTGGGGGCAACGAACGCATCCTCTGCGATGTTAGGGGTATGGCCATCGAATGACACAATCATGAAGTCTCCTTGTTCGGCAGCATTGCGCGCCTTAATTTTGATTTGGCAGTTTATAGCGCTGACAGCTTGTTCACAAACCGACTGAAAATCAAGCGCAAGCCGAAAAGCTGCGTGCTTTGTTGGAACCTCTCTGCCAGGAAGCTGCGCCTCGGATCTTGTCTGCCTGAATTACGATCAATCCGCGAACAAGACTATTGCTCTGCTTCATACAAAAAAGCTAAGGTTGTGCCCATTCATAATAAAGGGGAGAGGGGCTATGAACGAAGTCGTTTGGATTACCGGTGCATCGAGTGGTATTGGAGAAGCTTTTGCAGTCGAGTACGCACGCTTGGGTGGTTGTTCGCTGGTACTGAGTGGGCGAAAAGAGGATGCTTTAGATCGAGTCAGGCAGGCTTGCATCGATGTCGGTCTTACGGCGAGTGATGTGCTGGTCATGCCCTTTGATATTGTCGATGTGGCTGGTCATGCGCAGCGAGTCAGCGAAGTTTTGGCGCAGTATGGAAGAATTGATGTGTTGATCAACAATGCCGGCATATCGCAGCGCTCTTGGTGCGTTGATACGAACTTGGATGTTTATCGAACGCTATTTGAAGTTGACGTATTTGGCCAGATAGCGCTCACCAAAGCGGTATTACCCATTATGTTAGATCAGGAAAGTGGTCATATTGCCGTGACTTCGAGTGTGGCTGGCAAGCTGGGAGCGCCGCTGCGCACGGGCTATAGTATGGCTAAGCATGCTGTGATGGGCTTTTTTGATGCGCTGCGATGTGAGGTTGCGCACCAAGGTGTCCATGTATCGACCATAACCCCTGGCAGCGTGCAATCTCAGGTATCAGTCAATGCTCTTCGTGGAGACGGCGAGTCATTTGGTGTTATGGACAAAGAGATTGAAGAGGGCATGCCGGTCGACGATTGCGCGCGAGAAGTTGTGGCAAAATTGAAAGCCAAACAGCGCGAGATCCCGGTGGGTATTGGCCAAGAAATGGGTTTGCTCGAAATGAAGCGGACTGATCCAGAAGGCATGTTTGATTTACTCGACACGCTGACAGCTTCACTGAGAGCGCGCGGGATCTATTGATCCCGCAGTGCCTCTAGCTGAGCTAAATCGTTGAGCAAATGACGTCCAGCCATGAAGAACAGAATAATCGCACTAGATCCTAGAATATACGAAGACAACATCGCATAACGTAGGCCAACGACACCATGCTGAGCGGTGAACCAGTCACTCAATAAGCCGGTGAGTAAAGGTCCGAGCCCCAAGCCAATCATATTCAGAATAAAAAACAAGACGGCTGAGGTCATGGCGCGCATATGTGGCGGCACGAGAGCATGGCTGATGGCGATACACGGACCCAGATACAGAGTTGATGTGACGGTGGACAGCACCAAAGCGATGATTAAGCTTTGCGTGTTCAAGGTGAGTAGTACGTAAATGCCCAGTGGCAACGCGATAATCGCCCCCCACATTGGCGTCCATAGGTACCAGCGCTTATCTTTCGCACCCAGTTTATCAGCCACGACACCACCCATGAAGGTCCCGACAGCACCCGCCACGCCAGAAACCAAGGCGAGAGTAAACCCAATCTCGCTCAAGCTCATGTCGTGTAAACGGTATAAGAAAGAGGGCATAAAATTGCCGTTACCGTAACTCTTGTAAGACATCATGGCTGTGCCAAGCGCAGCATACCAAAACGACTTTCGGGTCATTAGGAAGGTCAGTGTTTCTTTGAAAGATGCCTTGGCGTTTTTGTCAGCACAGGCATCCCAGCTGCCACGCACGGGCTCTTTCAAGAGCAACATTAAAACACCGGCAAACAAGACACCTGGGATTCCGACCACGAAAAAGGCCATCCGCCAGCCGAGCTCATCCGCTAATATGCCGCCGAGTGCAAATCCGAACAGAATGCCGATATAGATACCGGTTGAATAAAAGGACATGGCCTTACCACGATGCTCAGGCGCATAGTAATCTGAGATCATAGAATGTGAGGGAGGTGAGCCGCCGGCCTCACCGAGCCCGACACCGATTCGGGCGAGCAGCAAGTGCGTATAGTTCTGCGCCAAACCAGAAATGGCGGTCATTCCAGACCAAACCGTCAGCGCAATGGCGATAATATTGCGCCGGTTGCCACGGTCGGCTAGATAGGCGATGGGAATACCCGCAAGCACGTAAACCAAAGCAAAAGAAAAGCCACTCAGGAGTCCCAGCTGTGTGTCGCTGAGTCCCATGTCTTGCTTTATGGGTTCTTGTAAAATGACTAAAATTTGTCGATCGATAAAGTTAAACGCGTAAACGACGGTGAGCAGAAATAACGCCAAATGCGGCCTGACGGCCGTCTTGTTGTTTGCTGTCGTCACCGAGAACCCTCTTATAGTCTTTACGGATCATCTTACGACACTAATTTGCGACTGTCTTTCCTTTCCAAATGGTCTAAGCTACACCAAATTTCAGATGGAGAGGGTTGTGAGAGAGCTTAGGAACGCGTTTGGGGAGTTTGCCACAGGGGTTTGCGTTGTGGCTGCGACTGATCAGTCTGGGCAGGTCATTGGCGTTACCGTGAATTCATTCAGCTCGGTCTCGCTCGAACCTGCTCTTGCACTATGGAGCATCCAGAACAACTCGGAGCTGTTCGCATTCTGGTGTTCACAGCCACGCTACTCGATCAGCATTTTAGCGTCGGATCAAGAAGCTCTGAGTAACCAGTGTGCGAAGCCGAGTCAGCATAGTCTTAATGAGCATCAATTTGAGTTGGGTGAACATGGCGCGCCGCTCATTGTCGGCGCTGTGGCACACTTTGAGATGGGTCTAACGCAGGTGGTGCCGGCAGGGGATCACCATATTATTATTGGTGAAATACTGTCGTACAAAGTGTCTGACGGCAGAGCGCCTTTGCTGTTCCACAAAGGGCAGTATCGAGCCATTGCCAGCTAGGACTGGCGGAGTGCAAATGGCACCCCAAGACTCTATAATGCCGCACTCAAGGTTATTTTGGATACGGCATGAAGTACTGTAGCGCGTGTGGACACCCAGTCGACCTCAAGGTTCCTGATAACGACGATCGCGAACGATTCACCTGTACACAATGCAATCTGATTCACTACTCCAATCCTAAAATTATTGTTGGGTGTTTGCCCGTTTTTAAGGACCGCGTCTTGCTCTGTAAACGGGCGATCGAGCCCCGGTATGGCAAATGGACGCTCCCCGCGGGATTCATGGAGAATAACGAGACCACCTCACAAGGTGCAGAGCGAGAAACCTGGGAAGAGGCGCGCGCTCGTGTCAGCGGCCTTTCGCTGTATTACTTGTTTGACGTGCCCGGTATCAGTCAAGTGTACTTGTTTTACCTGTGTTCATTGGTGGATGGTGACTACGGCGTGGGACCAGAGAGTCTAGAAACCGCACTGTTCGCAGAATCCGAGATCCCTTGGGATGAGCTTGCATTCCCAGTCGTTGCCGAAACTTTGAGAAGCTATTTCGAAGATACTAAAGCAGGGAATGGGTACCCCATGCGTGTCGATACCGTCGTGAGAAAACCACGGGGTGCTTGAGCAAAACGATCTTTGGTTGGCCTTGGCAGGTCTAACGATTGTCATTGGCGGATTCATTGCGCTCTATTATCGAGGCCTGTGGCAACGGCAAGAACGCGACTGCAACCGGCTTGAGCAGACCTTATTGGAGTCGAACCAGTCTTTAGGTGAGCTTCGAGACGCGCGCGAGTTGCTTGCTTCTCAACTCCAGGCCTCGCAGCTGACGGTGGCTCGACTGGAAGCCGAGAAGCAGGCCGCCGAGGTCAGCCGAGAGCGCCTTGAAGCCGATACCGCAGCCATGAAAACACAATTGTCTTCTGAATTTAAGTTGCTCGCGGCGCAGTTGTTGAATGAAAAATCGGAGCAGCTTCAGAAAAGTAGTAGTGAACTGCTAACCATCACATTAAACCCTCTAAGACAGCAGCTCACCGATTTTAAAGGGAAGGTAGAGGACGTCCACGAAAAGCAGCTGGCCGATCGCGCATTGCTGCAATCTGAACTGATGCAACTCCGACAGCTCAATCAAAAACTATCAGGAGATGCTGAAAACTTAGCTAAAGCACTTCGTGGAGACAAGAAGCTCCAAGGCAATTGGGGTGAAGTCATACTCGAGCGAGTACTGGAGCAATCCGGCCTCCGTAAAGGTCATGAATACGACACACAGAGCCAGTATCGCGACACTGAGGGGAATCGACGTCTGCCCGACGTGATTGTGCACCTGCCCGATGAGCGAGATATTATCATCGACTCAAAAGTGTCTTTAAATGCTTATGTGCAAGCCATGAACAGCGATGACGAAGATAGCAGAAAGGCAGCATTAGCCGTACAGTCTCGCAACATTGCTCAGCACATCGATGCCTTAGGGAGCAAAAACTACGAATGGCTCGAAGGACTCCGTAGTCTCGATTTTGTTTTGATGTTTATTCCGATCGAATCAGCTTTTATGAGCGCGTTTGAATCTGATCCAGAATTGTTTAAACGCGCGTATGACAAAGGCGTTATTGTCGTGAGCCCAACCACCTTGCTCGCTACGCTAAAGACGGTTCAAACGCTATGGCGCTATGAGCAGCAAAACAAGAACGCAGAGAAAATAGCGGCGGCAGCGGGGAGCTTATACGACCAAGCGGTGCGGTTGCTCGAGTCGCTCGACGAGGTCGATAAGCATTTGAGCAAAGCGCACGCTGCGCTGACGCAAGGTAAAACACGACTCAGCCTAGGGCGTGGTAATTTTATTAGTAAGATTGAATCGCTCAGTGACTTGGGTGCTCGACACAAGAAACAGCTAGCCCAGCAGTATCAAGACCATCATGAGGGCGACCCAGAGGCGACAGATTCACCTTCGAATTCTCAATAATCCGTTGTGAGGCACTATGACACATCCATTAGTTGGAAAACCGGCACCAGATTTTTCGTTACCCAATGAAGCAGGAAAACTGGTTCGTCTGAGTTATTTTCTAGGGCAGACGGTCGTCCTTTATTTTTACCCAAAAGCAATGACGCCGGGCTGCACCGTTCAGGCGTGCGGCATCCGCGACAGTATCGATGAGTTCAAAGCGAGAGGCGCTGTCGTTCTGGGTATCAGCCCGGATCCTTCTCCTCGACTACAGAAATTTATCGACAAGTATGACCTAGCATTCAGTTTGTTAAGCGACGAGGATCATTCAGTCGCAGCGGCCTACGCGTGCTGGGGTATGAAGAAGTTTATGGGGAAAGAATACGAGGGTTTACTGAGAACCACGTTTATTATCGATGCGGATGGTGTCGTGATTCATGTCATGGATAAGGTGAAGACAAAATCTCACCATGATGATGTGTTAGCGCTTCTGGCAGAGTGAATTTGGCGCTTACGACCAGTACTGGGCTGGTGAGTCGAGTTTTGTTTCTCTGACCAATTCATCCAGCAGGGCGTACAGTTGATCGTTCTCGCTCTGGCCTAACAGCTCGGCGTGTTGTTCTCGGGTGGCGGTAAAGCTGTTCTGCATTAGATCAATCACAGTCTCTCCGCTTGCGGTTAAGCTAATCGCTTTAGCACGTTTATCGGTGGCATCGATCGCTCTTCTGATGTAGCCCAGCTGTTCAAGCTCTCTTAGGGTCTTCCCCATACCTTGTTGCGTCTGCTGGGTCCGCTCGGCGAGGTCAGATACACGCACCGAGCCACGTCCGATGTAAGCGAAGACGGCATAATGCGATCGACGCAATTTAGTATGTCCAGCAGTGTGGAGGGCGTCTAGAGCTTCCGCTTCAAACGCTCTACTAAGTGCGAGCAATGTACGTGGCAGCACTAAATTTTGCATAATTTCCTCGATGTAAAAGGTTTGTGCCTATATTGACACCGTAGGTGCACTAAACGATCGACATTTTTGTCTAAACTTTTGGTAATGTAAAGCCTATCTTGAATTAAGTTTTTCTTTGTAAATGCACGCACCTAGCAACATGAGCGCTTATAACTAGCTGACTTATAACGATATTTCACTTTAGTGTGTTTACGGGTAGCTAATATTTCGCATCGATGATACGTGGCTATAATCCCGACGCGTCTGCATAATATCGATGTCGCCGCAATCGCTAGATGCCGT
>CBFHJC010000013.1:0-22338 GCA_965656045.1 Aequoribacter sp. | reverse complement strand
TTATAGCATTCTAAGAGGCGTCAAAAACTAGGACTTTCAATGCAAAATCAGCTCACTCAGTTGTGGCTCAACCATCAAGCCGACATTCTTGCCATCGCATATCAGATCGGGCTGGCACTCGGCGTCATCGTCATAGCGAGGATCTTAGCAAGCAACTTGAGATCCGGAATTGTTAATGCCAACCGCCGACTTGGCAAGTTAGATGAAACTCTCATTCCTATTTTATCGGCCACCGCAAGCTACGCTGTCTACGCGATCGCTGCTGTCGTATTGCTCGACTTATTTGGTGTCAACACCACCAGCATCATCGCGCTGATCGGCGCCGCGGGTTTAGCCATAGGCTTCGCGCTCAAAGATACACTCAGCAATATCGCGGCGGGCATCATGTTGCTCTTTTTGCGGCCTTTTAAAACTGGGCACTTCATAGAGTTTGGTGGGACCACAGGAACTGTCGAAGAAATCACCCTGTTTACGACGGTCTTATGTCGAGCTGATGGCGTCTATATTAGCTGCCCGAACGGCTTACTGTGGGGCAATGATATTACCAATTACACTCGCAACGGACGCCGACGCATGGATATCACTGCGAGCATCGCGTATTCCGATAGCATCGAAGTCGGCTTGAACGTCCTGAACAAGATTGCCCAGACCGAGTCTAGGTTACTCAGCGACCCTGCCCCTCAGGTGATTGTTTTTGCGTTAAATGAAAGCTCAGTAGACTTGCAGTTAAGGGGCTGGGCTTCGGTAGATGATTACTGGCCGACCTTGTGGGATTTAAATCGGCGAGTCAAAGAAGACATTGAAGCTGCGGGTCTAACGATTCCATTCCCGCAACGAGATGTCCGCGTGCTGTCATAAAACGGGCAATAAGAGCGGATAAACTCAGTTAATTCTCGATCTGCTGGGATCTGCTCATTTCATAAGTACCACACGGTTACACTTACTGTTAATACACATTTTAGGAGGCACTGTGCGACGTCATCTTTCTCTTACCGCGATCGCCCTTACCGGCTTAGTCACCCTGAGCGCCTGTGGTGAAAAAGTCTCAACTCAATGTACCAATGCACCGCAGTCAGACTGGCTCAATGTGAATGACTTTCAGGCAAAACTCTCTAACGAGGGCTACAGCATCAACCAGTTTAAGCAAACAGACGGAAACTGCTACGAAATCTATGGTTTTGAGCCAGACGGGACAAAAGTAGAAATTTACTTCAATCCTGTCGATGCCAGTATCGTGAAGCGGAAAGCCGACTAACGAGCAAGCGCCATGGTGATCTGGGATCCCCTAGTTCGACTCTGGCACTGGAGTCTTGTGGCGATCGTGGCATCGAATTACTGGATTTTCGAGGGCGGTGACGACATCCATATTTGGCTTGGCTACGGGCTCTTCGCGTTGTTGCTATTGCGAGTACTCTGGGGGATATGGGGATCGAATAGGTATGCTCGCTTCAATGATTTCTGCCCCACCCCCGCGCGAATTCGTCATCACATTCACGAGCTTAGAACTGGCACCACTCCCCGAGCGTCTGGCCATAACCCTATTGGCGCCCTAATGATTTTCACAACACTCTTGGCCGTCGCCTACCTTGCCGTGACTGGTTTTTTGCACGAAGAAGTGAATGCCTTATTTGGGAATAGTTTTTTGCAAGAATCCCACAAATGGGTCGCTGACGCGCTTGTCATACTCGCGGGAATTCATATTGCGGGCGTGTTGGTGATGCAGGGCCTCACCGGCATACCGCTGATTAAGACTATGATCACTGGACGCAGAGACGTCTAACTCAATAAGAGTGCTCGCGATGGAGCGGGCACTCGCAATCCCAAAATCCACCGCTTACTTCTCAAAGCTTACTTCTCAACGCTTACTTCTCATTGCCTATTACTTCGTGCCTATTCCTTACTATCCTCCTCTCTCCTCTCTCCTCTCGCTTCTGATCACGCACAATGTGATGTGATGCCCACCACTCTGGTGGTAACCTAATCGAAAAATGGATTCAAAGAGACTGCCTGTATGACTGCGCACGACACCTATCCCCACTTATTTTCTGCACTCGACCTTGGTTTTACGACTATCAAAAATCGCGCCGTCATGGGCTCGATGCATACTGGGCTTGAAGAGGCATCTGACGGATTCCCGCGTTTAGCACAGTACTTCGCTGAGCGCGCCGCAGCCGGCGTGGGAATGATTATTACCGGTGGCATCTCTCCCAATGAAGAAGGGGGGCATGGCGCCAAACTAAGCACAGACACCGAAGCAGCCGAACACCGTCTCATTACAACGGCAGTGCATCAGGCTGATAGTGAAACCAAAATATGTCTGCAGATTCTGCATGCAGGACCTCTAGCACCGCACCAGAATGCGGTTGCACCCTCGGCTGTAAAGTCGCGTATATCGCCAATACAACCGATAGAACTCGATGAGTATGGGATCGAGAAACAACTCTCAGACTTCGCCAACTGTGCCCAAAAAGCAGAGCTTGCAGGCTACGATGGTGTCGAGATTATTGGCTCCGCAGGCTATCTACTCAGCACTTTTTTAGTTGAGAAGACCAACCAAAGAACCGATCAGTGGGGCGGGAATTTCGAGAATCGTATGCGGTTCCCGATAGAGGTGGTTCGCAGAGTGCGGGCTGCTGTCAGCGATCATTTCATTATGATTTTTCGAATTCCGGCTATGGATATGCTTCAAGGCGGCATGTCAAAAGAAGAAGTGATTCTGCTCAGCAAAGCCATTGAAGCCGCTGGCGCCAACATTATTTCGACGCACTTCACTTGGCACGAGGCCATGGTCCCCACAATTTCAACACGCGTGCCTCGAGCCGCGTTTACCCAAGTCACAGGCATGATTCGACAGGAAGTTCAGATCCCCGTGATCACTTCCAACAGGATCAATATGCCCGATGTTGCAGAAACTGTGCTGTCTCGGGGCGATGCCGATTTAGTCTCGATGGCGAGACCCATGCTGGCCGACCCCCGCTTCATTGCCAAGGCGCGTGACAACAAGCCGGATGAAATTAATACGTGTATCGCTTGTAACCAAGCTTGCCTGGATCACACTTTCACCGGTCAAGAGGTGAGTTGCTTAGTCAATCCCATGGCGGCGCATGAAACCCTACTCCAGAGCATGCCCAGCCTTGCGCCCAAACATATCGTAGTCATTGGCGCCGGACCCGCAGGTCTTGCTTACGCGATCACGGCTGCGGAGCGCGGCCATCGAGTTGAAGTATTTGAAGCACAGAGCGAAATAGGTGGGCAGTTTAATCTGGCGAAGCGAATCCCGGGCAAAGAAGAATTCTCTGAGACCTTGCGATATTACACGGTAATGATGGCGAAACATGGCGTTACCTTGCACCTTAATACTCGCCTTGATGCAGACCAAATCCTAGCATTACAAGCTGACCACGTCGTGATCGCTTGCGGCGTTACACCAAGAACGCCCAGCATCCCCGGGATCGATCACCCCAGTGTTATAGGATATACCGACGCGATAATGGGTACTGCTACCATTGGCCAGACGGTGGTGATTATTGGGGCCGGCGGCATTGGTTTCGACACTGCTGAGTTCGTGACGCATGCGGGAAAATCTGCCGCACTAGACATCGACACCTTCGCAGCTGAATGGGGGATTGATTTCATCAATCACCCCCGCGGTGGCGTCACCGGAGTTGAGCCAGTGGTGCACACCTCGGGCCGAGACGTCACGCTCTTGCAACGCAAGACCAGTGCGATTGGTAAGGGGCTTGGCAAAACAACTGGGTGGACGCACCGGATAGCACTCAATCGACGGGGTGTAAAAATGATGAACGGCGTTGAATATCGCAGGATTGACGACGAGGGCGTTCACATCGTTTGTAATGACACCGAACTCTGCCTGCCCGCGGACACCGTCATTATTTGTGCCGGCCAAGAATCTGCACGCACCTTGTTCGATCAAATCGAAGGGTCAGGCGTATCGGCTAGCCTGATTGGAGGGGCCTATGAGGCTTTCGAGATTGACGCCAAACGCGCGATACAGCAGGCGACAGAACTCGCACTCGCTATTTAACTCAGTACGGAACGGGCAATACCAGCGATTCTTTCACCTGCTCCATAACCACATAGCTGGTTGACTCTTGTACGCCTGGCAAGGCTAACAGGGTATCGCCCAGTAAAGCTCGATAGGCTGCCATGTCCGCAACCCGCGCTTTAATCAAGTAATCAAAATTACCCGATACCAGATAACATTCCTGCACCTGAGGCAGATCGAGGGCCGCCTGTTTGAAATCATCGAAGATATCTTGGGCTGTTCGATTCAATCTAATCTGAACGAAAACCACCAAACCCGCTGCCAGAGCATTCGGTTCGAGGATCGCTTGATATCCCCGAATCACGCCTTGTCGCTCTAATTTTTTTACCCGCTGCTTACACGGCGTCGTCGATAATCCGACTCTGCGTGCCAGCTCTGCGAATGACATCCTGGCATCACGCTGCAAGGCTCTAAGGATATTCCTATCAATCTTGTTAAGGTCACTGAGCTTCATATCCAAACCGTCTCAATAATAAAACCATTTAAACCTATTCGACTGAAAAATAGTCGACAAATAGCGAATCCAGCTGAATCTGTGGCCAATATAAGCCAGAAAAATAATACAGACAATCTAGAATCAGGTTTTTAGACGACTAGATATTGGAGCACTCAACATGCGAATCGGCATTCCTACTGAGATCAAATTAAACGAGCATCGCATCGGCATGACGCCGGCCGGCGTGCAGGAGCTGGTTTCCCACGGACACGCCGTCGCGGTCCAATCCGGTGGCGGCGCTGCCATTGGTTTTACCGACGAGGCCTATCAAGCGGCGGGTGCCAGTATTGTCGATTCTGCCGAACTCATCTTTCGCAACTCCGACATGATCGTCAAAGTAAAAGAGCCACAAGCCGACGAGTGCGCCATGCTTCAACCAGGCCAGCTTTTATTCACCTATTTACACTTAGCGCCCGATCCAAACCAGGCCAAGGCCCTGCTCCGATCTGGGGCATCGTGCATTGCTTATGAAACAGTGACCGCTGACAATGGCTCATTGCCGCTACTCGCACCAATGAGTGAGGTTGCTGGGCGTCTCTCGATTCAAGCTGGCGCGTATCACCTGCAAATGTTGCAAGGTGGCTCGGGCACTCTGATGGGCGGGGTACCCGGAGTGGCGCCTGCGCGCGTTCTGATCATTGGTGGCGGTGTGGTTGGCTTGAATGCAGCCAAGATGGCAGTGGGCATGGGCGCAAGCGTGGCTTTAGTCGACCGATCACTAGACCGACTGCGGGCCCTCGACGATATCTTTAATGGTCGAGTTCAAACCCTTTACTCAACTCAAGCTGTGGTTGAAGCGGAAGCAAAACAAGCCGATCTGATCATTGGTGCCGTTCTGATTCCAGGGGCATCGGCACCGAAACTGATTTCCCGAGCGCTCGTTGGACAGCTCCGTCCTGGTACCGTGATGGTTGATGTAGCCATAGATCAAGGTGGCTGCTTCGAGACAAGCAGACCGACTACTCATCAAGATCCAACTTACCGAATCGATGAAGTGGTGCACTACTGTGTTGCTAATATGCCGGGGGCTGTGGCTCGGAGCTCTACACTTGCTCTGACCAACGCAACCCTCCCATTTGCGCTGGCACTCGCTAACAAAGGCTTAGTCGCGGCACTACACAGCGATTCTCATCTGGCTAACGGCCTTAATGTTCACGCTGGCCAGATCACCCATGCTGCGGTAGCAGAGGCTTTGGGCTTGCCCTATACGCCCTGGGCAGAGAGCCTCACCCAAACGCAGCAAGTCGCTTGATTATGTGACCACGAGGCGACCGCTTTCAAGCCGCAAATAATGAAGGCCCTCAGATCATTCCGAAGGCCCAATAAACGCAACCGGTCTCTCGAGTGATACCCAGACGTCGTCAATATCAAAAAAGCCCCGCACGCGGGGCTCGATTTGGCGATCCTATAACACAACAGTCAGCCTCATAAGAGGCGACCAAGCAGGGTCCCACTCAGTTGGCTGGGCCTGTTACTGTTATGCCATAAAAAGTTGTAGTACCACTCACTTCATTGCCAACGATCAGCATTGGTTCACTTGTGGGGCTGTCTGAGGCAGGTACGAACTTAATAGACTCAGGTCCTAAATCCAAACCCTTTTGTCCAGCTTGGACTGCAGCTTCGACATCGGCAACCGAAAAGTCTCGGTTGTTTAAGTACTGCACAAACTCGGCACTTTCAGGGTTAGTGATGTCATAAACAAAGATGCCGCCGACTCTCTCAGCACCAATAAATGCGTAGGTTTTACCGTTGATAACACCCACCTCTAGCGCTTCTGGCTCGGGACCTTTGTCATCCGATCGGCTATCACCAGAGTCATTTTCATCGTTGGTCGAATTGAATCGATCAACGCCAAGACGATTGGCAGTAATGCGCTCGAAATCGCTGCCAGAGTCGTATACACGCTCCCAAGTATCGGTGTTGTAGATCGAGAATGAGCGCGAACCATAAGAATGCAGAGACTCGTAGGTACAGTCAGCGGCAGACGGTTGACCAGAGACTGCCAGTGACGCGCAATCGCCGGTGGTGCCCAAGGTGGTGATCACTTTTAAACGACCTAACTGCTCGTTCTCTTGAAAATCTGCGGGCAACCGCGCTAGCAAATCGCCATCAAACGCAGCGGCATCGATATCCTTGACCCGAATTTCATCGAGGTAATGAAAACAATCGCCATCATCGAACTCAAAGCCGCCGGCAGCTGTACATGCGGCGGCGTCAGCGGCAACAGTGAGATATTCACGTCCGTCTCCCTCATTGGCCGTCAGCAAATAGGTGACGCCGTTGTACTCATATGACGCAATGGTGTCGGGCATAGGCGTACCAAAAATAGGCCAATTCCGAATATTGACTGCACCGTCTCGGTTACTGGCATCAAGCTCATTACCAGGAATTGAGTGATCGATCATACCCAAACTGTGTACCGCTGTGATCTCACGCTCCGCCAGATCGACAACCGCAATCGCGTTGTTCTCTTGCAAACTCACGTAAGCGTAGCTCGAATCACCGGATATTGTGACGTATTCGGGCTCTAAATCAGCTGCCACAGAACTGGCCTTCGCTGAGACCCGCACGCCTTCTCCGAGTGTTTTCGTGCCACCGGCGTTAAAGGCGTCGAAACGCAACTGAAAGACGTCGGTCGCACTCAGATTCGCGGCTCCTGCAGTCATGTCGACAAGAGTGATACTCCCTTCAGGATCGATCGAGTAATCGCCGTTGGGCTCGCCCTCATTTGCAATCACCGCCATCGTACCGTCGGGCGTGAATTCAACCATGTCGGGGAGCGATCCCGTTGGGAAGGCCTTGTTTAAAAACGTACCATCGATGGTATAGAACGCGACGTAACCCGTGTCTTGCTTGCTACTACCCTGAATCACCACCGCCAGGGTCTCATTAGAAACCGCAATACTGTTTGCTTCGCCCAAAGTACCGGCAGTCAAGCCAAGCAAGGTTTCCACATCGTCTGCAACTGCCAGCGTTTTAACCGGAGTATCAATTTGATCGACTTCAAAAGCGGTTGGCGCGGCTATATCAACAACATCGATCGTCTTTTGAGCCGCGTTCACCACATACGCATACTTTAAGGAAGGCGCATAGCTTACGATCTCGGCTGATGCTTCATCGAACAAACCGGAAGCGAAGGATCCGAGCACTGTTAATGCAATCGACGTATCAGTCGCATCCTGCCCAGGAGCACCCGCAGCACCTGTAGCACCCGCAGCACCTGTAGCACCTGTAGCACCTGTAGCACCTGTAGCACCGGTGGCACCTGCTTTGCCATCATCACCGCTGCATCCTGCTAACAGCAATGATGCGCCTAACACTGCGACGCCCAACTTTGATGAAATCGACATGGTAACTCCTCAAGTAAAAGACTAGTTCTAACCCTCCATACAAAAGCAAAAATGTTGCTATTTGGTGTAACCGCCATGACAAATTATTGACTCTTTTATGACGACGGGTGTCATATTACCAAGCGGAGCCTTTGAACTGAGACGCGCATCAGCGTATTCTGAAGAGCACCAATGTGACCAAGGATTAACCCATGAAACATCTAGCATCGGGCCTGATATTAGTGAGCACAGCGCTTCTTTCGGCCTGTAGTCAACAGGAACCAAACAACAATGAATCTGCTATGACCAACGGCAACCCCCTGTTAAGCGCCAGCACGCTGTACATGCAATATCCGCCTTTCGATGCGATTGCAGATGACCACTACAAACCAGCGCTCGAAGCTGGTATGGAAGAGCAACTAGCCGAAATCTTGGCGATCGCCTCGAATCCTGAAGCGCCCACTTTTGAGAACACAATTGTCGCCTTGGAGCGATCCGGAGCCACCCTAGCGCGCGCATCTCGCGTGTTTTACTCCTTAGCATCGGCTCATACCAACGACACTATCGAGCAAGTAAGAGCGGAACTCGCACCCGCGATGTCAGCACACAGTGATGCCATTCTGCTCAACAGTGACCTATTCGATCGCATTAGTGTGGTTTATCAAAATCGCGCGGAACTTGGGTTGAACTCAGAAGATCTCCGATTAGTAGAAGAAACTTATAAAGACTTCGTTCTCGCCGGCGCCACACTTGGCAACGATGCCAAAGAAGCACTGAAAGAAATCAATGCAAGGCTCGCGGTATTAGGCAATAAGTTCAGCCAGAACGTGCGCAACGAAGTCAATGCCAAAGCGATTGTGGTCGACTCTGCGGAAGCCCTTGATGGCTTAAGTAGCAACGAAATAGCGGCCGCAAAAATTGCTGCTGAAGCCCGCAATATGCCCGATAAATGGGTACTCCCGCTACTCAATACCAGTGGTCAGCCAGCTCTTTCTAGCCTAACGAATCGAGCACTGCGCCAGCAGATCCACGAGACTTCGCTGGGACGCGGGTCGGATGGCGGCGAATTTGATAACACCGCAATCGTGTCCGAAGTCATGAAGTTGAGAGCTGAGGCCGCGCGTCTGTTAGGCTTTGAGAACCATGCCGATTACCGACTCCAGTCGCAAACGGCGGGCTCTGTTGCTGCCGTCAATGAGCGGCTAGCGAGCCTCGCACCTCCTGCCGTTGCCAATGCGCGCCGCGAAGCTAACGAATTGCAAATGATGATCGACGCAGAGGGCGGCGACTTCGATCTGGCGGCTTGGGATTGGGATTTTTACTCGGAAAAAGTAAGAACCCAGAAATACAATTTCGATGGCGCCCAGCTTAAGCCTTATTTCGAGATGAATAATGTACTCGAGAAAGGCGTCTTTCACGCCGCCGAACTGGTCTTTGGGCTCACCTTTAAGGCCAGAACAGATCTCCCGGTCTATCATCCTGACGTCAAAGTATGGGAAGTCTTCAATGAAGACGGCTCCACGCTGGCGCTCTTTATTCAAGATTTTTACGCACGTGAGTCTAAGCGCGGTGGCGCTTGGATGAATGCATACGTGCCTCAATCCCATTTAATGGGTACCAAACCAGTGGTCGCAAACCACTTGAACGTCCCCAAGCCACCTGCTGGCGAACCCACTTTACTGACGTGGGATGAAGTGACCACCATGTTCCATGAGTTTGGCCATGCGCTCCACGGCATGTTTTCTGATGTCACGTATCCGTCTTTATCTGGCACCTCGGTGCCTCGCGACTTTGTCGAGTATCCCTCGATGGTGAACGAGATGTGGGCCGTTTGGCCGCGTGTTCTCAGAAACTACGCCATTCACTATGAGACCAACGAACCGATGGATCCAGCGCTACTGAATAAGCTACTCAGTACCAGCCAATTCAATCAGGGTTTTAGTACGACTGAATATTTAGCGGCTTCGTTACTGGACCAAGCGTGGCATCAACTCTCACCCGATCAAGTGCCAGCACCAGAGGATGTCGTCGCCTTCGAGAAAAAGGCTTTAGCAGACGCTGGGGTCGACTTTGCTCCGGTACCACCGCGGTACCGAACAACGTACTTCTCTCACATTCTTGGCGGTTATTCCGCAGGCTATTACTCTTACATTTGGAGTGAAGTACTGGACGCTGATACGGTCGAATGGTTCAAAGAAAATGGTGGCGCGTTGAGGGCTAATGGCGACCGATTCAGAGCCACATTGCTATCACGAGGCGGCTCAGAGGATGCGATGCAATTGTTTGAAAATCTCCGCGGTCGAAAGCCAGACATAACGCCTCTGCTCAAACGCCGAGGATTGCTGACCGAACCCCCTGAATCATCACGTTAAACAGTGACGGGGGCTTCACAGCCCCCAATACACTCAAATCATTGCGGTTTAGGCGCAAAGAAACGACCTTGCAAATAAGCGCCAACCAACATTCCGCCCAGCGCATAGATTACCGGCCAATTGCCACTACCCAGGGCCGCTATTGCGGGTCCGGGACACACCCCCGAGATACCCCAGCCGACACCAAAAACAACAGCACCCAGTAGCGTGCGTGACCGAGCATTAGCTGGCCGACTGCCAAATTGCGCCCCAAACAAAGGCGCTTTTCGGACTCGTGGCACAATTTGATATACCGCGAATGTGAATGAGGTGGCGGCTCCCAATACTAAGAGTAAACCAAAGTCATTAAACGTCAGGAAACTCAGTACGACCTCGGGCTGCACCATCGAAGAATACGTTAGTCCTAATCCGAACAGTCCGCCCGCCAGAAATACCTGTAACAGTGCGACGGGTCTCATAGGGCACCTCCAACAGCATTCATCACCTGAGCAACAACAATGGCGGTGCTAAGAAATACGCCAACCGCCAAAATCGAATCAAGATCCAACAAGGCCATACCACAAACGCCATGACCCGAAGTACAACCGCTGCTCAAGCGAACACCAAACCCCGTGATCAATCCACCCAGAGCAAGCTGCCACGGTGCCACTTCCGTGACCAAACTCGGAATCCCAAACCACTGAACACCCACATACGCGCCGGCTATGAGACCTAAGGCGTAGATATTGCGCCAAGCTCTCGAAGAGAGGTTGCTCGGTGTGTTGAAGCGCGCATCACTTGTAACATACGTCCACAGTGTCGTCAGGATCGAGCTCGCACCTCCGACCAAACCCGTGCTCACAAAGAGCCAACTAACACCTGCGCCAATCAACAGACCACCCACCCAATAATGGGTTGTTCCCATCGGAAAAATCGTTGCCCAGTCCATAACTTACTCTCACAATGAAAAGTCGTTAGTTTACACAAATGTCGTTGTGTTGGGATCCCAAAGTAGATGCACTCATGGAGCGATCCAAGCTACACTCTGGCTTGCATTTGAAAGAAGAGCTCGGTCATGCAGAAAGTCATAGAAATTAGGTCGTTTATTCTTGCGCTGGCTCTCGTCACCGCTGCATTCGCTTATTTGATGATGCCCTTTTTTAGCGCCATCTTGTGGGCTTGTATCATCGCCCTGCTCTTTTACCCCGTGCACCTCCGACTGATGCAAAGGCTTCCCACAAGGCCCAATACAGTGGCCCTAATCACACTCATGGTCTGTCTGGTGGTCGCCATCACGCCCGCTCTGCTCTTGATCTCGTCGTTTCTGCGCGAAGGCGCTGCCATTTATCAGCAACTTGAATCGGGACAGCTCAAACCCAGCTTATGGATCGAGCAAATTCAAACAGCATTCCCAGTGATCGATACGGTAATCGCCAGCCTCGGGCTCGATATGGCTGCCGTTAAACAGCAGCTGGGGTCGCTCTCGGTGGATATGGGGAAAGTAGTCGCCAGTAATGCCCTAGCGATCGGACAGAATACCCTCGCCTGGTTAGCGAGCCTTGGGCTGATGCTCTACCTGATGTTTTTTATGTTCCGAGATGGTGCCGAATTAATCCCAGTACTGATCCGAGCGCTGCCCTTGGGTGACGAACGTGAAAGGTTACTCATGAAAAAGTTTGCCGAAGTCACTCGAGCTACGGTCAAAGGAAGCTTGGTCGTGGCAATGGCTCAGGGCGCACTGGGTGGCTTTATTTTTTGGGCTTTAGGCCTGCCGGCACCCATTGTCTGGGGTGTCGTTATGACTTTGCTCTCGCTCATACCCGTAGTTGGTGCGAGCATCATTTGGCTGCCTGTCGGCATTTATTTACTCGCCACCGGTGCCGTGACAGACGGCATCATTTTGATTAGCTTCGGAGCGCTCGTAATAGGCCTGGTGGATAATCTTCTGCGCCCCATTTTGGTTGGCCGCGATACAAAGCTACCGGATTACCTGGTACTGCTGTCGACATTAGGCGGCTTTAGTTTGTTTGGCATGACCGGATTTGTGGTAGGACCACTGATCGCCGTGCTGTTCATTACATTTTGGCAAATTTTTACTCGCGAATTTAATATCACCGAGCCAGAAGAGGACTCTCCTTCAGACCCTGTGTGACACTTCTCTGCTGAGAGCGTCTCAGTATCGCGAACTCAAGCAGCACCGGAATCTTTGGATTCGACAATCATGGCCCCAAGGGCTTCGTAATCTTGAACTCGAGGGCTTTTCTTGCGCCACATAAGACCGATATCGCGGGATATCGTTTCGGCACCAAAGGGTTTCAAGCACAAATCAACACCCGCGAGAAGTGAGCCCCCTACCGCCATGTTAGGCAGCAGAGTGACGCCGATACCGCTTGCGACCATTTGCACAATGGTATTCAAGCTGGTCGCCTGAAAGGGTAGCGAGACATCTTTTAACTCTAAGTTGCAGGCCTGCAAAACATGATCTCGGAGGCAGTGCCCATCTTCCAGTAACAGGAGGTCTTGGCCTCGCAGGTCTTCTGCCGTGAGTTGGGCCTGATGACTCAGGTTGTGTTGTTGGGAACAAGCAAACCAAAACTTATCTTGGTATAACCGACTCGTATCTACACTGTCCGCCTCGAATGGCAGCGCTAATAATAAGACATCGAGTTCGCCACGATACAGTGCCTCGAGCAGATGCCCACTTAAGTCCTCTTTGATCAGAAGCTGGAATCTCGGATGGCGCTCTCTCAGCATCTTCATGAGATTAGGGAGCACGAAGGGTGCAATTGTGGGAATCACGCCAAGTCTCATGCGACCCGTGAAGGGTTCTTGCGAGGCATCGCATACGGCCAGTATATCCTCGACATCAAGCAGCGTTGAGCGAGCTCGCGCGACGACGTCTTTGCCGATATCAGTCAGCAGAATGTTGCGGTGAGTTCGCTCTAACAACACGACGCCCAATAAATCTTCGAGTTCAGCAATCCCCGCACTCAGGGTTGATTGCGAGACAAAACATGCTTTCGCCGCCTGCCCGAAATGGCCAGCGTCCGCTACCGCTAATAAATACTTGAGTTGTTTCAGCGTCGGCTGTCTACTCATCGTTTTTTCCGAAATGTTTTTGTGATTTTTTTCATTATACAGATCATCCTATCCTCTTTACACTGCGTATTCCTACTTAGTGTAGGACTTGATCAGGTCGTGCACGACCATCACTAGTGGTAAACAAGGAGTAAGACAATGTCATTGAAAGGTTCAAAAACTGAGCAAAATCTGAAAGACGCGTTCTCTGGTGAATCTCAAGCCAACCGTCGCTATCTATATTTCGCCGCCAAAGCAGACGTAGAAGGCTACAACGACGTCGCTGCGGTTTTCCGTTCAACCGCTGAAGGCGAGACGGGTCACGCGCACGGACACCTTGAGTACCTCGAGGCTGTTGGTGATCCAGCAACTGGCCTACCCATTGGTAGCACTGAGAACAACCTGAAAGCAGCCATCGCTGGCGAGACTCACGAGTACACAGACATGTACCCAGGAATGGCCAAAGATGCCCGCGACGAAGGTTTTGACGAAGTCGCTGATTGGATGGAAACTCTGGCGAAGGCAGAACGTAGCCACGCTAACCGTTTCCAGAAAGCGCTCGACCAGCTCGACGCGTAATACTGCTGTACCCCGCTGGATCAGCAATGAGCTGATCCAGTTTTTTACCATGCTGGCGGCCCAACTCGGGCACCATCGTGCTAACACCCCGTTACACCGAATTGATAGAGGATATCACCGTGAGAGAAGGCAGCTTAGAGGCACCCACGCGTCACCCCGTTGAATGGAAGACCGAAGAGTTTTGGGACAAAGATTCACTCAACGAAGAACTCGAGCGTGTCTATGACATCTGCCACGGCTGCCGCCGCTGCGTGAGCCTGTGTGACTCCTTCCCAACCCTATTTGATTTAGTCGATGAGTCAGACACCCTAGAGGTTGATGGCATCGACAAAGCGGATTACATCAAGGTCGTCGACCAGTGCTACATGTGCGACCTCTGCTATATGACGAAATGCCCCTACGTACCCCCGCACGAATGGAACGTTGACTTCCCACATTTGATGCTGCGCGCCAAAGCTCAGAAGTTCAAGAATGAGGGTGCACGTTTACGAGACCGCATTCTAACTAGCACCGACACTGTATTCGGCATGACAGCCATCCCTGTGGTCGACGTGACAGTCAATGCACTCAACAAAAATGCGACCTTCAGGACTCTGTTCGAAAAGAGCTTCGGGGTTCACCGCGAAGCGCCAGTACCAGAATTTCACAGCAAGACGCTGCGCAAACGCGTGAAACCGATGATCAAAAGTATTGAGCCTAAAGCCGTTGGATCCACCACAGGCAAAGTAGCTCTTTATGCGACATGCTATGGCAACTATAACAGTCCAACCATTGGTGAAGATTTCGTGAAGGTCTTCCAACACAACAACATCCATATCGATATCGTACCGAAAGAGAAATGTTGTGGCATGCCTAAACTCGAGCTGGGTGATCTTGATACCGTAGAGGCACTCAAGAATGCGAATATTCCCGTGCTCGCCAAACTGGTTGATGAGGGCTACGATCTGATTGCACCGATTCCCTCGTGCGTGCTCATGTACAAACAAGAACTGCCCCTGTTGTTCCCGAATGACCCCGATGTCATCAAGGTACAAAAAGCCTTTTTCGATCCCTTCGAGTATTTGTGGTTGCGACACAAAGGTGGCGAGCTGAACACAGAGTTCCCCAATGCACTCGGCGACATTGCCTACCAGGTCGCGTGTCACCTGCGGGTTCAGAATATCGGAATCAAAACTCGCGATATTCTGAACTTGGTTCCTGGTACGGTTGTGACGGCTCAAGAGCGCTGCTCGGGACACGATGGTACCTATGCAGTGAAGGAAGAAACCTACGATAAGGCGGTCAAGATTGCTCGCCCTGTGGTTCGTAAAGTGAACGAGCAACAAGCAGATCACTTCTCGAGTGACTGCCCAATGGCCGCGTCACATATTGCCAAATTGTCTGATTCGACAGAAAAGCCAAAACACCCAATGACTTTAGTTTGTATGGCCTATGGCCTTTAGCCCATCGGAGGATGACATGACATTATCGAGAGCCGATTTATGGTCTCTAGAAGAGTATGCGCAGGAGCGCCCAAGCTTCCGCGATAAGGTAATAGCACACAAGAAAGTCCGCCAACTGGCACTGGGGGACCACGCACGTCTCTATTTTGAGGACAAACTCACTATTAAGTATCAGGTGCAGGAAATGCTTCGCATCGAGCGTGTGTTTGAAGCAGAGGGAATCATGGAAGAACTTGAAGCCTACAATCCTCTGATTCCGGACGGCAGCAATTGGAAGGCAACCTTCATGATTGAATACAGCGACCCTGCAGAGCGTGCAGTGAGATTGGGCGAGTTGATCGGTATTGAAGATAAAACCTGGCTGCAAGTGGAAGGTTGCGACAAGATATTCGCAATTGCCGATGAAGATTTAGAGCGCGAAACTGCGGATAAAACATCGAGTGTACACTTCATGCGCTACGAGCTTACGCCCGCAATGGTGAGCGCGGCCCAGCAAGGCGGCAAAATTTTTGCTGGCATCGATCACGAGAACTACCACATACCGGCCTTTGAAATAGGCGCCGACATCAGAGACTCCCTCGTCGGCGACTTGGCAGCGCCGGCGCTGAACTGAGACCTCCATACCGTCGCCACCACACGGTGGCGGCGCGCTTCAGACTTTAACTCCGCGATTGAAATGCTTCGAGTGCTCGAGACCGGGCAAACTTTAACTCGACCATGGGTTCTGGGTAAGGTGTTGCCAAACTTGCCCGCATGATTGGCGGTGGCAGGTGAATTTCTTTATCCGACAGCTCAGAGAGCTCGGGAACAAAACGCCGGATGAACTCTCCTGACGCATCAAATTTTTCGCTTTGAGTGACCGGATTAAAAATCCTAAAGTACGGCGCCGCATCAGTACCCGTCGAGGCCGCCCATTGCCAGCCTCCATTGTTAGCGCCCAGATCACCATCGATCAGATGTTGCATAAAGAATCGTTCACCCCAGCGCCAATCGAGTAACAGTTGCTTGGTAAGAAACATTGCCACCAACATGCGCAGCCGGTTGTGCATCCAACCTGTTTGCACCAGCTGGCGCATAGCGGCATCGACAATGGGATAACCCGTTCGCCCCTCACACCAGGCTCGAAAATCGTCTGGTGCATCCCGCCACGGAATGCGCTCCCCCTCGGGTCGAAAGCATCGGTTCATCGAAACTCTTGGAAAGGTATCGAGGATATGGATATAGAAATCTCGCCAGATGAGCTCACTAATCCACGTGTCCGCTCCCTGATCCCCGCCCTGCAGTAAGCCCTCATTTGCATGCAGTGCAGTCTCTAAGCAAACCCGCGGTGAAATCACCCCCGCTGCAAGATAAGGGCTTAACTCTGATGTTCCTGGCAGTGCTGGTAGATCTCGGTGCGCTTTATACGCTTTGAGACGACGCGCGCAGAAATCATCAAGTCGCGACCGCGCAGCCGCTTCGCCAGCCGGCCAGAGTGGATCTGTTCGCAGCGGTTTTGGTGCCGGAATAGAGGTTGCAACCAAGGCACTGGCTACCTTCCGCGGCGCAGGTATCGGGTTCGATAGATTGGGCTCGCGCAACCAACGTTCAATCCAAGCGCGTTTATAGGGGCTAAATACGGTATAAGGATTACCAGTCTTGGTGAGGAGACCCAAGGGCGCAATACCGAAGTCATGATGCCAATAGCATCGTATTGAATCAGGCAGAGCAGCATCGAATTGGGCATCACGTTGCCGTTCATTCACCGCATACTCTCGATTAATAAATACTGCGTCGGCACTCTGGGCCTCTAAAAAGCTCAGTACTCGAGTAGCAGAATCGGCGTAATCAGTGCCTTCCAGAACCACAAGTGGAATATTGAGCTCCCCGAGTGCTTGTTGCAGGGTTACTAAATTACGTCTGATGAACTGTTGTCGGATCGGCGCCATATCATGCTCAGCCCATTGCTGAGGCGTCGCACAAAAAATCCCCACCACTTCCGCCGCAGGATCTTCGCAGGCCCGCCACAAGGCTGTGTTATCGCTAACTCTCAGATCCTGGCGGAACCAGACAACATGCTTGGCCATAGTGGCGTCCTAATCACACAGTTAACGTAAAGTTTTCAGCATCTCAGACGAATACGACTCAATCGACTCAATGTGCCCAGCTCGAACCAGAGCAGGCCAGTCAGGATTGGCAATAAGCGCTCGCCCAACCGCAACTAAATCAAACTCCGACTGATTCATTCTGCGCATCAGCTCGTCGAGGCTCGCAGGTTCGGCTGAACGAAAAGCCGACTCACCGGGTTGCGGCAAAAAGTCAGCGTTCAATCCGACGCTTCCGACAGTTATAGTGGGTTTGCCGGTGATTTTCTTGGTCCATCCAGCCAAATTAAGGTCGCTCCCCTCAAACTCTGGCTCCCAGAATCGACGCGTTGAACAATGGAAAATATCCACCCCGGCATCGACAAACGGTGCAAGGAAACCTTCAAGTTCTGCCGGTGTTGACACTAACTTAGCAGTGTAGTCTTGCTGCTTCCATTGCGACCACCGCATGATGATGGGGAATGAAGCACCGACCTCTGCACGACAGGCCTCGATCACTTCGACCACAAACCGCGCTCTATTTTGCATCGAACCGCCATATGCATCGGTTCTTTGATTGGTGCCTTCCCACAAAAACTGATCCAGTAAGTAACCATGGGCACTGTGTAATTCGATAGCATCACAACCGATCGCTTGAGCATCCCGAGCCGCCTCAGCGAATGCTCGGATCACATCATCAATGTCACTTTGAGTCATCACATGACGATTCACTTTCCCAGGAACATTCATACCAGAGGGCCCATATCCAGGAACGTCACCTTCAGGTGGTGTCCCCGCTTTACGCACGGCACCCACATGCCAGAGTTGAGGCGCAAACTTGCCACCCTCGGCATGCACCGCATCGACTACTTTTTTCCATCCTTCTAAACGCTCTGCGCCATAAAAATAAGGAACCCCCGGATAACCACTGGCACCGGGGTGATTCACACAGGTGCCTTCGCTGATAATCAAGCCTACGCCCGCCGCCGCACGTTTCCGGTAGTACTCGACGTTGAGCTCGTGAGGTACGTTATCGGCCGATGCATTGCGCGTCATCGGAGCCATAGCAATTCGATTCGGTAAGGTCAAAGATCCAAGTGTTACGGGCTCAAACAAAGGGGCAATATTGGTCACAAAAAATCCTCAAAGTAAAAGGCAAAACGCTAGCATACGGTGTCGTCGTCTGAAGACCAAGCTCGAATCCGATAAAACTGAATACGATCCACTGGCTTGATCAGTGCGTACTTGATGGATCATTAAAGGATTCTCATGCGAACACTACTGTGGCTTCAAAACGATCTGCGACTGCACGACAACGCTGCGCTCCATGCTTCGCTCGATGCCAGTGAGCTACTGATCGTTACCTGCTGGCCCAATCCAAAACCTTGGTGCAATAACACCGGTATGGGCCCGCAGCGGCAGCGGTTTCTTGCAGAGTCATTGCACGGACTCAACCACGAACTCACACAACTCGGGCAAACCTTGCATGTCAGTAAAGCGAGTCCCGAAAATGTCCTGCCCGAATTAGTTGAGCGATACGAAATCGATCGCATCATTACCTCTCAACCCCAAGCGTATAACGAAGCACAAACTCTGGAGTATCTGGAGCGCACGCTCGACTGCCCGCTGCTGGTAACGCGCGGCAACACTCTATTCGACGAAGCACAACTCCCGTTCCAACTTGACGCAATACCGAAACACTTCACCCCGTTTAAACAACAGATTAAGCACTGCTCCACAGGTGATCCCCTCCCGACGCCAACTCACTTGCCACCACCCATTCCAAAAGTCCGCTATGGCCTCACGCCCAAAGCTGTGGCCAGACCACATCTGACACTGCCGTTTAGAGGGGGCGAATCTGAGGGGCTCAGAAGACTCAGACATTGGATCTTTGATCGTCAGGCGGTAGTCCACTATAAACAGACGCGTAACGCACTCGATGGCTTAGATAATTGTTCTATTTTTTCGCCCTGGCTTGCGATCGGTGCACTCTCAGTTCGCCATGTTGCCGAACAACTGGCGCGATTCGAGCAAGAATATCTCAGCAATGAATCAACCGAGTGGTTCTTATTTGAACTCTGGTGGCGTGAATTCTTTCATTGGCGTGCTCAGGTTGACGGTTTGCGGCTCTTCTTACCTTACGGGGTGGCGCGGCAAAAGCGGCTTCGCACCTTTGAGCCACGACAATATGCCCGCTGGTGTCAGGGCGATACCGACTACCCCTTAGTGAATGCATTGATGCACCAACTGGTCGTTACTGGGTATATGAGTAATCGCGGGCGACAGATTGCAGCCAGCTGCTTGGTGAATGAGTTGGGCGTTGATTGGCGTTACGGTGCCGCCTTCTTCGAGAAGCATTTGATCGACTACGACGTCGGCAGCAACTACGGTAACTGGCAATACATCGCGGGCGTTGGCAGTGATCCTCGCGGGGGCAGGCAGTTTAATATCGAGAAACAAACCGCACAGCATGACCCAGAGGGTCGATTCACGCGCCAGTGGGATGGATTTCGGGCCAAGCAACCGCTTTATGTCACCGACGCCAGTGATTGGCCGATCGGCTAGTATGCACAAAAAAGCACACCTACCCACCAAAGTTTGCCCGGTCTGTGAGCGCCCATTCACTTGGCGCGCCAAGTGGAAAAACAGCTGGGATACTGTGCTGTATTGTTCTAAACGCTGCTCTGCGGCACGCAAAGCAGCTCGCAACACGCAGCAAACGCGCTGAGACTCTGAATCCCCAAAGCCTCAGCGCAATGCAGTCAGAGCCACTGCAATGGTGGCAACTACAAGTTGCTCAGTAGGTCGATGTAAGCCTGAGTAGAGAAGGGCCGCCCTAAAAAGTCTTCAACAAACTCGGCCGCAGGTCGACTCCCGGCAGCACCAAGGATCCTGTCTCTATACTGTTTAGCGACCTGAGTATTCGTCATACCCTCTGCTTCAAAACGGCTAAACAGATCGGTCGCTATCGCGAGTGACCACTGGTAGATGTAGTAGTTCGAAGAGTAACCGTTCAAATGCCCGAAATTATTGTAGAAATAAGTCCCGTCAGCATAGGGATACGGAGAGTACTTCGCCTGCAGAGACTGTAGCGACTCCAACAAATTTAACTCTGCCGGATCTGTCGAGTAGAACGCGAGCGAAATATTGGCATAAAAAATTTGCTGGGCCGTATTCATCGCCGTCGTAAAATAGCGCGCTCGATTCATTTTTTCGACCAGTGCCGCTGGAATAGGCTCGCCGGCTTCGTTGGTGGCAAATGACTGCAGGGTGTCTAAATCCCAAATCCACTCTTCGAGCATCTGTGAGGGCGCCTCAACGAAGTCACGCTCCATACTCATTCCCGTGATATCAAACCAAGTTTGAGTCCCTGAAAACATGTTGTGCAACAGGTGTCCAAACTCGTGCAGATAAGTCTCTACCTGATTGTGCTCCATTAAACCTTTGGGGAAATTGGTGGCGAGTCCCGATAAGGGCACCTGCTCATCAGCCAAACCCGATCTCAACGTCCAGTGTGCAGCATGCTTATATTTGTTCTCACGTGGGTGCATGTCTAAATAGAAGCGTCCAATGGGCTCACCATTCTCCCGCACTTCCCAAGCAGTCACATCTGGGTGCCAAACGCCTGTCTGCCAGGGCACGATTTGAACGCCAAACAACGTTTCGGTAAGCTCAAAAATGCCCTGCTGCACCTTATCGAAATGAAAATACTGACGGACTTCTTTTGAATCGAGCGAGTACTCCTCTTCTCGCACCAAATTCGATAAATAGCTACCCTGCCAGACCTGTATTTGCTCGGCAGTCGGATCAATCTGACGCAAGCGCGTTAGCAGGATACCTAAGTCTTTTTCTGCCGCCTGCTTCAGTGCGACGCCAACCTCATCCAAAAATGAGCGCGCCCGCTCCGGCGTCTCAATCATCAATCCGTCCATGGCGTAAGCTGCATAACTCTCATAGCCTAAGAGCTGGGCGAGTTCGTGACGTTTTTCGATGAGCTGTTGTAAAGTCTGCGAGTTGTCGGGGGTCCCGATGCTTAATCGTGCCACCGAGAGAGCCTGACGAAGCGCGTCATCATGGCCATAGCGCATCACCGGAAAATAATCAGGGTAGTCGGTACTAATGCGAATCATGCCCTCGGCATTTGGCGGACGGGCATCAATGTAGTCTTGGGGCAAACCCGCTAACTGGTCTAAGCGCGCCTCGACGTAGCGGGTATCCTCTCGAATAGTTTGATCAAAGCGGTTGCCAATCTCGGTGATCTCTTTTCGCAAAGCCCGGACCGCATCCCGAGTAGCCTCGTCCTTGTCCACTCCGGCTTGACGAAAATCGCGAATCTGGTTAGCCACCATCAACTGTTCAGCGGGCGATAAGCCGTCGGTGTTAATGGCTGCCACTCTATTGTAGAAATCTCTGGAAAGACCGATACCACTGGCGAAATCAGAGTAATCCTCTGCGCATTGTGTGGCCGCATCACGAACATCGGCCTCTGGATGGACTGATTTCATGTGCCACACATGCTGAATGGTTTGTAAGGTACGGCCCATATCATCGTAGGGCCCATACACCGATTCCAGGGTAGCTGGCCCCGTGTCCGATTCAATGGCGGCAAACTGCGCTTTGGCTTGAGCGAGCGCGTTGGAACATAGGTCTGCGAGTTCAGCCGCGGGCATCGTGTAGTCCCAGCCATCAACTGCGGTTGAAACCAAAGGCTCCACCGGTGCAGAACCGCCATCCATGGTATCGCAGGCAGTTAAAACGAGTGCCATAGTGACACCACTCAAGTAGGTCTTTATTCCAGCCATAGGCTTCCCCTTTTTTTCATCAGTAACCAATAACATCGCAACGCTAACCGCTAACCGCTAACCGCTAACCGCTAACCGCTAACCGCCAACCGCCAACCGATCTAATATGCACCCTGACACATGACAGGTAAA
>CBFHJC010000012.1:0-22520 GCA_965656045.1 Aequoribacter sp. | reverse complement strand
GATACGTGGCTGTCGTGACAACTTGACCCCCTAAATGATTCCACGTTTCAGTGAAGGCCACCAGAGTGCGAGCGCCCCAGTCTGAAAGGGGTCTAATAATAATGACCCTGCGTGCCTGCGCAGCATATACCTGCTCGGCCAGCGCGGCTGCTTGTGCCTCTGGGCTGAGTGACAGTTGAATCCAGTTCGTTGGCGGCAGTGAGGATGCCTCCAGAGAATTGAGTGCGACTATTTTTCCCGGTGTCGGTTGGGGTGCCCGCGCCAGGGCATCGAGTTTGTCCTTCTGGAGAGGGCCAATCAGCGTGGGCGGTGTGACCGACTCGTTCATCAGTCTCACTAGCTCATCGAGAGGCTCTGATGCGGTATCGATGATAGTGAGGGAGCCGACGGCCTCGCCGCCGAGTTGGCGCGATAAAATCCCATCAAGAATGGCCTCGCCTGCTACTTTAAGTCGTCCTGAAAGAGGTAAGGCGACAATAATGGCATCGCTGTTCACTTGAGGATCTGCGCTGCATAACGTAGTGAGGTTCCGCTCTATGGAGTCGATCGGGCTCCAAGCTTGACACAAAGCGATTCCAATGCGGTCTTGTCGCGCTACTCGCGAGCGGATTGCAGCCTCTAGCAGCGGCAGTTCGTAAGCTGAGAGTTGTTTGCTGACTCGCTTGAGTTCTGGTTCGCTGAGGCTCGCTATGGCTAACGCTTGATCAAGCACAATCTGGTCCTTTAGCCTGGCCTCGGTGAGAGGCTGGTTGAGCAGATAGGAGCCCTCGACCAGAATGACCGATAAGTCATGGTGAAGTCGTGCCTGCTGATAGAGGCTCAATCGAAGTGCTATAGGATCGTGCTCGAGTACATAGTCGTCCCTTCTGATCAGGTCGGTCAGGTGGTCTTTGGCCTTGTTATACTCACCTTGTTGTATAGCGATCATTGCTTCAAGATACTGCCGCCTTTGCTCTTCTGGCGATGGTAGGACCACTTGTCGGTAGCTCACAATGTGGCTTAAAGCGGTTCTCCATGCGCCAGCTTGCCACGCTTCCTCGGCGTCTGTTAATGCACTGCGAATCACAGCAAGGTCGGTGTCGAGCTCTTGCTTGACGGCAGTGGTTTGCGACTCAGAAGTCAGAGGCGCCGGGAGAGCTTGTCGCGACTTGGGCTGGGGGGCACTGCAGCCCGCTGCGAGAGTGACTATGAGTAGGGTGAGTGGTACGAATTTCAGCAGTTGGCAATGGGTCATGATACAGTGTCGTTGCGCTGATGAATGAATAGAGTCACGGAGGTTTTCTTGCAGCCTGGGTTATACATTGTAGCAACTCCAATTGGGCACCTCGATGATATCACGCTTCGTGCTCTAAGCCTCCTCCGCGAAGCTGATTTGGTGGCGGCCGAAGATACTCGTCATACCAAGAAGCTGCTGCAGCACCATGGGATTAACCGTTCTCTGGTGGCATATCATGAGCACTCAGCGACTCAGGTGCTGGCATCCCGAATAACAGAGATCGTTCAACAAGGGGGAGTCTGTGCGCTGGTGAGCGATGCAGGAACACCGCTCATCTCCGACCCCGGTTATGACTTGGTGCGTACGCTGTCGCAAAATAATGTCGCCGTGATCCCTGTGCCCGGTCCAAGTGCTCTGACAGCCGCTATTTCAGTCTCGGGATTGCCTTCAGATCGATTTCTATTCCTTGGATTTCCGCCTGCGAAAAGTGCCATGCGACGGCGTTGGATGAGCGAGCTTGCCTTTGAACGGGCGACACTGGTGCTGTACGAAGCGCCCCACAGAATTTTAGACTCCTTAGCGGATGCGGCAGATATCTTCGGGGGTGAGCGACCGGTGGTAATCTGTCGAGAGTTAACTAAAACCTACGAGACCCTACTCAGAGGCACTCTGGCATCAGTCCTTGAAACCGTGAAAAACGATCCTAACCAACAGCGTGGCGAAATTGTTGTAGTCATCGGTGGCGCCGATCATGCTGAGGCCGATTTCGGTGATTCAGAACAGCGCTTGTTGCTGGGTTTGGCTGAACATGCCCCACCTAAAGTCGCAGCAGCAGTGGTCGGTGACTATTTGGGGATTAAGAAGAAGACCCTCTATGAGTGGCTGTTAGCTCAAAAAACCATTTGATTGAGAGGGGGTAAGCGCGTACTCTGCGCTCGAGTCGGTTAGGCGATCGCTGGAGGTTTAGGCCTCTGGAGGAAAGTCCGGGCTCCATAGGGCAGAGTGCCAGGTAACGCCTGGGGGGCGTGAGCCTACGGAAAGTGCAGCAGAAAGGAAACCGCCAGTGCTTGCATTGGTAAGGGTGAAAAGGTGCGGTAAGAGCGCACCGCAAATCTGGTAACAGGTTTGGCGATGGTAAACCCCACTCGGAGCAAGACCAAATAGGAACTCGTATGCCGTGGCCCGCGGTGAGTTCGGGTAGGTCGCTACAGGCTAACGGTGACGTTAGTCGCAGAGGAATGATCGTCCACGACAGAACCCGGCTTATCGACCGACTCTTTATATTTTTTATTCCAATTTGTTACAACTTATATTCTTTTTGGTAATAACACTTAAAGTGGAGTGTAATTACCTGTCTTTAGGGTTGTGTATTAGCGCTAAAATCTTGTTAAAGCATTTGCTCTTCTGAGCGGTGATGGCATGCTTTTACACCTCTAATCTACTGAATTAACGACATTTTCTAAAAATCATGAGCCTTGACATGGGACTCCTTGCGCCTCTATAGTGTCGAAAAGTGGAGATAAGTGGGTAAATCTGGTTTTTTGTGGATTTACTGACGATAAAAATGGGGTGATTAGTGTTTAGAGGTGTGCATCACATCAATATGGATGCGAAGGGACGACTTGCCGTCCCGGCACGTCAGCGCGAGTCACTTATGGCCCAGTGTTTGGGTGAGGTGGTTGTGACAATCGACACGCAAGCCTCCTGTTTGGCGCTTTACCCTCTATCTGTCTGGGAGGATATTCAAGAGCAAATCCAAGCGCTCCCAGCGCTAAAGCCTGCGGTCAAACGCTTCCAACGTTTGGTACTTGGCTATGCCACCGATCTAGAAATTGATGCGAATGGCCGCCTCCTGTTGCCTGCCCCTCTTCGTGACTACGCTCAGCTCGAGAAAAAACTGGTACTGGTGGGGCAGGGTAATAAGTTAGAAATTTGGTCTGAGGCGCACTGGCTCTCAGAGCGTGATAAAGCACTGGTTGAGTCAACCGAGGCCACTGAGCTTCCGGAAGAATTAATGTCACTGACACTATAGGCGACGCGATGCACGAGTCAGTCTTATTAGAGGAGTCGATTGAGGGGCTCGTAGGGCGTCTAGATGGCATTTATGTCGATGGTACTTTTGGTCGCGGCGGGCATACGCAAGCTTTGTTGTCGATGCTGTCCCCAAACGCTCTGGTTTTGGTGATGGATAAAGACCCAGATGCGATTATCGCCGCCCACGAGTTGGCAGCGAAAGACAGTCGTGTGTGTGTCTATCACGGGAGCTTCGCTCACCTACCCGCTGCGATCGCTGCTCAGGGCTGGTCCGCTGTCGATGGGGTGTTGCTTGATCTGGGTGTATCGAGTCCGCAGATCGACACCGATGAACGCGGATTTTCATTCCAGCGCAACGGGCCGCTCGATATGCGCATGGATAATTCGTCAGGACAGACGGTAGCGGAATATATTGAATCGGTCAGTGAAGAAGATCTGGTTCGTGTGCTGCGTGACTATGGTGAGGAGCGATTTGCACGTCGCATTGCCGGTGCCATTATCGCTGCCCGCGAGGCACAGCCAATTGAAACAACCCTCCAGTTGGCCGCGATTGTAAAGGCGGCTCATCCGCGCTGGGACAAGCACAAACATCCTGCGACCCGCACCTTTCAAGCGCTCAGAATGGCCGTTAATGACGAACTTGGTGACTTGGATCTGTTACTCGAAAGCGTAGTGGATTGTTTAACGCCGGGTGGTCGTCTGGTCATTATTAGTTTTCATTCACTCGAAGACCGCCGCGTAAAACGTTTTATGCGAGCGGCGTCGCAAGGGCCGGTAGTGCCAAGAGGTGTCCCGATTCAGGGGCAGCAGGCCGACGGCCCACTGCGCCTGGTCGGTAAAGCTATTAAGCCTGATCAGAACGAAGTCACCCAAACTGTTCGAGCTCGCAGTGCGGTGTTGCGAATAGCGGAGCGACGAGCGCCATGATTATCCGTGCTTGGCATCTTGTGCTACTGAGCTGTGCGGTGCTCGCGACAGCCTTCGCCGTTGTCGCGGTAACCCAAGTCAATCGGGGTGTCACGGGCGAGTTGCAGCGAGCTGAAGCACAACAGTGGTTTCTGCGCGACGAATCTGGTCGGCTCGCTCTGGAGCTGAGCACTTATGCTCGAATGGATCGAGTTGATCGAATCAGTCGTGAGATGGATATGGTAGAGCCATCCCAATCGGGCATTGTGGTGGTTGCCGAATGAGTACTCGCGGATCTCAAGTTGATTCGCGCGCCCACTCGGTGCGATTTGCTTTTTGCGTTGGCGCGCTGGGGTTGCTCGCGGGGGCCTTGGTTGGTCGTTTGCTGATGCTCCAGTTTTTGGATGTTGAGCAAGGACAGGCCTTTTTACAATCTCAGGGAGATCAGCGCTCGGTCCGTTACGCGTCGATTCCCGCGAGTCGAGGCGCTATTTTAGACCGCAATGGATCTCCTCTTGCTCTATCGACCCCCGTCGTCACTATCGCTATCAATCCAAGCCAGTTTCAGCGGGAGAATCTATCGTTTTTGGCTCGAGCGCTGGATCGCAATTTGGCGGATTTAGAGGCGGAATTTGATCGCCGAGCGACACTCCAATTTATGTACGTGCGACGCCAGGTGTCTCCGGTTGTAGCTCAGTCGGTGATTGAATCCAACCTTCCAGGTCTTATTATTTCTCGCGAGCATAAGCGATTCTACCCAGCCGGAGAGTTAGTCGCGCAACTGGTAGGGCTCACCAATCGCGATCAAGAGGGCGTGTCGGGCATTGAACTTGCTTACGATAAGGCTCTGCGCGGGCAGGTAGGTCGCAAGAAGTACATTCAGAATCGAAATGGCCAAGCAATACGCGATATTGGTGTGATTGATCCCGCCGCCGATGGCAAAGAGCTTCGTTTAAGTATCGATTTGCGCCTGCAATACGTTCAGTTTCGAGCGCTTCAGCGCGCCGTGGAGCGATTCGAAGCAGAGTCAGCCTCGGCGATCACAGTTGATGCGCAAACTGGAGAAGTCCTTGCGGTTTCAAATTTTCCGAGCTTTAACCCCAATGATCGGATCGATCTTCCGGTGAATTATCGTCGCAATCGAGTTTTTGTTGATCAATACGAACCGGGTTCGACCTTCAAAGCACTCACAGCTGTTGCTGCGCTGGAGTCAGGATTGTTCACACCCCTAAGTATGTTCGATACCTCGCCGGGCTGGATGGTCGTGCAGGGTAAAACTTTCAAAGATGCTGTTGATTACGGGTCATTAACCCTGCGTGAAGTCATGGCCAAGTCGAGTCAAGTGGGCACCACTCAAATTGCTTTAGAACTTGGTCGAGATGCCCTGCTTCCCGTGCTGCAGCGATTTGGGGTGGGCCAGTCGCTTGGCATTGGCTTTCCCGGAGAAGCATCGGGAAGTCTGCCACTACAGTCGCGATGGAGTGATATAGAGCAGGCAACCCTCGCCTTTGGTTATGGGCTGTCGGTATCTCCGGCCCAGCTGGCATCGTTTTACAGCATCTTCGCCAATCAAGGACGGATGCAGCCCATGACGCTGCTCGCACAGGAAGACGTCGATCGATCGATTGCGAGGCCAATTATCAGTCCTGTAGTGGCTGAACAAGTATTGGATATGCTGCGTGCTGTTACTGAGAAAGGCGGAACTGGGTTATTAGCCAATGTGACCGGCTTCAGTGTGGCTGGTAAGACTGGCACGGTTCATAAGTCAGGCGCGAAGGGCTACCAGAGAGACCAATATATCGCTTGGTTCGCCGGCGTCGCGCCTGCGACAGATCCTAGATTCGTCACCGTGGTAATGGTTGATGGGCCAAAAGGTAAAGAGGTCGGTGGTGGGGCGGTTGCTGCTCCCGTATTTGCGGATATGTCGGCCGCCATGTTGCGCGTCATGGGCGAATCGCCGAATCTTCAAGATCCAATGATGCGTGTCGCTAAGCTTGCCGCAGCTGTTGCTGGGGAGGCCCAAGATGGCTAGATCGATGTCGCTAACGGCCTTGTGTCAGGGTCTAGGTCAGTGCCAAACAGACGCCATCATCACAGGCTTAACCCTAGATAGCCGCGCGGTCCGCCCCGGTGACGCTTTTATCGCCCTCGACGGTGCCCGTGCATCAGGTGTGGATTTTATCGAGCAGGCAGTGAATCAGGGCGCTAGCGCAATTATTGCTGGCCGAGCGATCACGGTACCCTTAGGTGTTGGTCTTGCTGTGATTGCAGAGCTGTCTGGCTCATTGGCTGAATTGGCGGCTCGTTTTTATCAGACCTCGATCCGGCGGATACCCGTGATCGCCGTGACGGGCACCAACGGTAAAACATCGACGGTGAATCTGGTCGCGCAACTGCTGACTCTACTAGGTCGAAAACCGGCAACCATTGGAACGCTTGGCGCCGAGTGTGGAACGCGTTATGACGGCACTCTGAATACGACCCCCGATGTGGTCACGGCACATCGTTGGCTTGCCGAGGTAGACAGTGACGGCGCCGACCTGCTCGCGCTTGAGGCCTCTTCCCATGGTCTGCACCAAGGGCGGTTGACCGGCATCCCTATTACGACAGCGGCCATTACCAATATCACCCAGGACCATTTAGATTATCACGGCACCATGGAAGCCTATACTGACGCCAAAGCACTCTTGTTGGATTGGCCGACGCTCGAAACCGTGGTGCTGGATTTGGATTGCGCGCGCGTCGCCAGCCTGCGCTCTCGGTGTTCCGATCGACTTAGGGTCATTGGTTTTAGTCTTCGCCAAGCCAAAGAGGCAACCGTCCAGGTTGCTTATCAGGGGTCGGCGCAGGGCTCCCAGATCAGTCTATCAAGTCCTTGGGGTGATGCTAATTTTACGACTTCTTTGGTCGGCGAGTTTTATGTTCGAAACTTGGTTGCCGCGCTGTTGGTTTTGCTTTCACAGGGTTTTGAGCTTGTTGAGCTGAGCCGAGTGGCGTCCCAAGTCCAGGGTGTTCCCGGGCGTCTTCAGCAAGTTGAGGGAGCGCATGACATCGCCGTGTTTATTGACTACGCACATACCCCAGATGCGATCGCAGCGGTATTGAGCATTGTGCGGCCACTCACTCAGGGCAAATTGTGGATAGTATTTGGTTGTGGCGGAGATCGAGATCCTCTGAAACGTCCAATGATGGGAAGAGCCGCGGCCGAGGGTGCAGACTATGCGATCCTCACCAACGACAATCCACGTTCCGAGGCCCCAGCCAAAATCATTGCGGATATCGTCTCTGAAGGTATGACGCCTTTCGCAGTTTGTTTGGATCGTACCGAAGCAATTAGTCGGGCTGTCCTCGAAGCTCGCAGCGGAGACACTGTCGTTATTGCAGGTAAGGGTCATGAGCAAGAACAAGTCATGGCTGATGGTATTCTGCCATTCTGTGATTACTCGGTGGCGTCTCAGGCTCTGTCATTGAGGGCTCGAGTATGAGACTGAATGTGACTGCCGACCAACTGGCTTACCTCTTGGATGGTGAAATAAGAGGGCAGACGCGCCAGATCACCGGTATCAGCTTTGATTCCCGGACTACCGCGCCCGGTGACGTTTTTATTGCGCTCACGGGTGAGCTGGTCGATGGCCATGACTTTGTCGAACAAGCGTTTGAACGTGGCGCCGTCGCAGCACTAGTCGAGCGTTGGGTCAGCGCTTCTGGCACGCAGATTAAAGTCACAAATTGTCTCGATAGTTTGCGCGAGTGGGGCCGCTCAGCGCGCCAGTCATCCTCGGCGCACTTTGTCGGCATTACCGGCAGTGCCGGTAAGACCACCGTCAAAACTCTGCTGGCTCATCTGCTCTCTGCTGTCGGCCCCACGGCCGCGACGCAGGGCAATTATAACAATGAGATTGGTGTACCCCTCACTTTGCTTGGCGTCACGCCAGAAGACGAGTACGCCGTGGTTGAGATGGGTGCGCGACGACGCGGCGATATTGCTTATCTCTGTTCTATGGTGCGACCTGCGATTCGAATTCTGACCGCGGTGATGCCAGCGCACATCGAAACCTTTGGTTCGATCGAGACCATCGCTCAAACAAAAGGCGAAATTTTTGATCATATGCAGGCCTCAGATCTTGCGATCATGCCGGCTGAAAGTCCTTATCGAGATCAATGGGTGGCGCGCGCTAATGGCAGGATAATGACCTTTGGAAGCTCGCCGATCGCCGATATGCGAATTTTAAGCGTGATCGACTTGGGCTTTGATGGCATCAAACTCACCTTGTCAGGATTCGGTGACGAGGTGACCTTTCAAGCGCCCTTACTGGGCGTGCACAACGCTGGCAACATTGCTGCGGCCGCACTGGCGGCGTGCGAGTTAGGGTTGAGTTTAGACTCGGTAGCTCAACGTCTGGCCTCTTTTGAGCCCGTTGCTGGAAGAATGACGCCTCGTCTAACCACTCGGGGTCAAAAGCTCATTGACGATACCTATAACGCTAATCCTGAGGCTATGCAGCAAGCATTGCATACGTTAGGGCTCACAGCCGGACGCACTTTGGCGATACTCGGTCCGATGGCGGAGCTAGGGGATAACAGCTCGAACTACCATCAACAGGTGCTCGATTACGCGCTTGCTGTTGGGATTAATGAGCTGTGGCTTTGCGGTAATAGCTGGCCGATTTCCGATCATGCAAGCATTCGTTATTTTACCTCGCCAGAAGAGATCATGGAGCGCCTTGGGGATACCCACGAGGCCGATTTGATCCTGGTCAAGGCATCTCGCAGCGCGCGCCTAGATCGTCTGGTGACCCGATTGATTGATCAGAGCCAGGAGGATGCGTGTTAGTTTGGTTGACAGACTATTTAAGCCAGTTTGAGCCCGCATTCGATGTGTTCGGATACCTCACGCTGCGCAGTATTCTCGCGGCAGGCACCGCGCTGGCAATTGCGCTAATCACAGGTCCCAGTACCATCCGCTATCTACATCGCCTAAAAGTTGGGCAGGCCATTCGCGATGATGGCCCACAAACGCACTTAGTGAAAGCGGGCACGCCCACGATGGGTGGCGTTTTAATACTGAGTTCAGTTGCCATCAGCACTCTGCTGTGGGGCGATCTTTCCAATCAATTTGTGTGGCTAGTTCTCGCAGTGACTCTCGCGTTTGGCGCTATTGGCTGGGTCGATGACTATCGCAAAGTGGTTGAGCGGGATTCAAGAGGGCTACCACCCCGTTGGAAATATTTCTGGCAGTCCTTGGCCGGTCTTACTGCAGCGATTTATCTCTATAGCTATAGCGATATTGCGGTCATGGAGAACTTGTATATTCCCTTCCTTAAAGATTGGATTATTCCAATGGGCTGGGGCTTCGTCGTGCTCTCTTACTGCGTCATCGTCGGCGCCAGTAATGCGGTCAACCTGACGGATGGATTGGATGGGCTAGCTATTCTTCCGGCTGTCATGGTGGGATCTGCGCTTGGGATTATCGCCTATTTGACGGGGCGTCCAGATTTTGCCGAGTACCTCCTGATCCCCTTTGTGCCTGGCAGTGGCGAGCTGGCGGTATTCTGTGGGGCTATCGCGGGTGCTGGGCTCGGCTTTTTGTGGTTCAACACCTACCCAGCCCAGGTCTTTATGGGTGATGTGGGCGCCCTCGCCTTGGGTGCCGCACTCGGTTGTGTCGCAGTAATTACTCGGCATGAAATTGTCTTCTTCATTATGGGCGGTATTTTCGTTGCAGAGACACTGTCCGTCATTATTCAGGTCGCTTCATTCAAGTTAAGGGGTAAGCGGGTTTTCAGGATGGCGCCCATTCACCACCACTATGAGTTGAAAGGGTGGCCAGAGCCTCGAGTCATCGTGAGATTCTGGATCATCACTGTGATGCTGGTACTCGTGGGTCTCGCGACCCTGAAGCTGAGGTGACGGAATGAATACGCGCACTCAGAGTCAGCTCATTACCTCAGATGTTTTGTACGTTGTCGTAGGACTTGGCGAGACCGGCATGTCGGTCGTTGATCACCTTGTTAACCGTGGCAAACGCGTGGTCGTGTTCGATACCCGTTCCGAGTCACCCAATCGTGGTTGGTTGTCATCTCAGCATCCTGAGGTGGCGCTGTTCGAGCAGCAGGTACCGGATATGTGCTTTATGCAGCCTGTGCGATGGATAGTCAGTCCGGGTGTACGTCTTGATCATCCTATGGTCGCGAAAGCGATCGCTGAAGGTGCTGAGATTCTTGGCGATCTTGACCTGTTTATGGAAAGCGTGAGTGCACCTGTGATCGGCATCACCGGCTCCAACGGGAAGTCAACGGTCACTACGCTGGTCGCTAAGATACTCTCGGCCTCTGGCCATCAAGTGGCGGTGGGCGGAAACCTATCCCCCGCAGCGTTGACCTTAATAGACGACTCGGTCGACGTTTATGTGCTCGAGATGTCGAGCTTCCAGCTTGAGCGGGCGGGTAATCTGGGCCTCGAGGTTGCCAGTGTTCTCAATATTTCCGCGGATCATCTTGATCGGCATGGATCCATGGCTGCGTATCATGCCGCCAAGCATCGAGTCTTTCGCAAAGCGAAGCGAGTAGTACTAAACGATGATGATGTGTTGACCCAGCCGCTGATCGATTCGTCGGTTAAGGTCACTCGATACGCGACCAAAGCACATCGAGATGCTGATTATAAACTTCTCGATGATGCTATTTGGTGGGGTGATCAACGCATTATCGGTACCTGCGATATCGGCCTTGAAGGGCGTCATAACCACGTCAATGCGATGGCCGCATGTGCTATTGCGGCAACCTTTGGCGCCACCACGCCCGCAATGGTCTCAGTGTTGTCGGAATTTTACGGTTTAGAGCATCGCTGTGAGCGGGTTCCTGCACCGGGCTCTGTGACCTATATCAACGATTCTAAGGCCACAAATGTCGGCGCTACTCAGGCTGCGATAGAGGGCTTGGGGTTGAGTGGGCCACTCATCCTATTGTTGGGTGGTCAAGCGAAAGGGCAGGAGTTTGGCGGCTTGCGACCCGTCGTGAATCAGTACGTTAAGTACCTCATCACCTACGGTGAAGCCGCACATGAACTCGCTCAAGTGGGATTTAGCTGCCCAGTCGATCAAGTTGAATCCTTAGAACAAGCCTTTGCCTTAGCGCAATCTCAAGCTACGAGTGGTGATCGAGTGGTGCTGTCGCCCGCCTGCGCGAGCCTAGACCAATTTCAGGATTATCGACAACGCGGCAATCGCTTTAAGCAATTGGTCATCGATACTACGGGAGGCGCTCGATGAACGCTCTCGTCAATCGATCTTCGGTGACATCGCAAAATCTCGATCTGTGGCTGGTTATTGTGGTCGCTATTCTTTGCAGTATTGGCTTCCTGGCGATAGCAAGCGCCTCTATTGATTACGCAGAAAGTCGCTATGGCTGGCGCTGGTATCATGCGTCTAAGCATGCTGCCTACCTTCTGATTGCCATCATAGGCGCCTGCGTCGCGTATCGAGTGCCAACAAAACTGTGGAACTTAAGCAGTTGGATATGGTTGTTACTGGCGGTTGCTCTGCTGCTGTTGGTGCTAGTACCGGGCGTTGGACGCGAAGTGAATGGCGCGCAGCGCTGGATTCCTCTCGGACCGATTAACTTGCAGCCTTCCGAAACTGCGAAAGCTGCTTTGATTCTATTTTTGGCCTCTTACCTGCAGCGACGACAAGACGAGATTCGCGAATCATGGATGGGGTTTTTGAAGCCGCTATTTATCGTGGGTGGACTCAGTATACTTCTGCTTTTTGAGCCCGATTTTGGCGCCACTGTGATTGTTTGTGGGACAGCTCTTGGCATGTTGTTCCTTGCCGGTGTCCGGCTTTCTCAATTCTTTGTTGTTGCAACGGGTTTGGTTGGCATTGCCATCGTCATGGTGATCGCCGCACCTTATCGACTCAAGCGCTTCCTGAGCTATCAAGATCCTTGGGCAGATCCGTTTGATAGCAGCTTTCAGCTTACACAGTCACTGATCGCCTTTGGTCGCGGTGACGTGACCGGTGCAGGTTTGGGTCAGTCCGTCCAGAAACTCTTTTACTTGCCCGAAGCCCACACCGATTTCGTGTTCTCTATTTGGGCCGAGGAAACTGGCCTGATTGGCTCCTTACTCTTGCTCGCACTCTTTGTCCTGCTAATTGGACGCTTGCTTTGGTGGAGTAGGGTGGCCTTGGCGCGCTCACTGACTTTCGAGAGCCACGTGTTTGCGGGCATCGCCTTTATGCTATCTGGCCAAGTCTTTGTGAGCATGGGCATGAGCATGGGTTTGTTACCGACCAAGGGGCTTACTCTACCGATGATCAGCTTCGGGGGCAGTTCGCTCATCGTCACCCTTGCTCTGATGGGCATTGCGCTGCGATTGACCAAAGATTGCCAAGAAGTCACGGGACGGAGGGTGCGCTCGTGAAAAAAGCACCCTTGGTCATGATGATGGCAGGCGGCACGGGTGGTCACATCTTTCCGGCGCTTGCCGTCGCCCAATCACTCAAGACGAAGGGTTATCGTGTTTGTTGGCTGGGCACGTCTGTGGGATTAGAGTCTAAAATCGTACCCGAGGCACGGATTGCACTCTACCGGCTTGCGGTTCGAGGGCTGAGGGGTAAGTCCTTGCGGGCAGTGGCTGAAGGCCTGGTTCGATTCGCAGTTGCAGTCGCACAAGCGATGTGGATTATGCTAAGACTCCGGCCGACCTTAGTCATTGGTATGGGCGGCTACGTTGCGGCGCCAGGTGGTATTGCTGCTTTTGTGATGCGAAGGCCTCTATTTATTCACGAGCAGAACTCGGTGGCGGGCAGTACTAATCGTATTCTCCGCCCGCTTGCTCGACGTATTTTCGCCGCCTTTCCCGGTGCTTTCACCACGGCTGCAAAGGTCGAAGTCATCGGCAATCCGGTTCGCCCCAGCATTGTCGAAGTGGGCCGTCAACGCTCAGCTTACACTGCTGAGCGCGATCTGCACGTGCTGGTTTTGGGTGGATCGCAAGGTGCGCGTGCGATTAATCAAGTATTACCTCAAGCGGTATCTGAGTTTGAAGCTTTGAACTCGGGTGTCGCGCTAGAGATCTGGCATCAAGTAGGATCAAATAACCTCGCCGACGTTAGCGCTCACTACGCTCATTTAGGCCTGAGTCATGTCCGCGTCGCTGCATTTATAGACGATATGTCCGAAGCCTACCGCTGGGCTGATGTCGTGATTGCCCGTGCCGGCGCACTGACTTGCTCCGAGTTGTTGGCGGCTGCGTGTCCGGCGGCTCTCGTTCCCTTGCCGAATGCAATCGACGACCATCAGTATAAAAATGCGTCGGTGCTCGCCGAGGCCGGTGCTGTGGTTTTGCTAAAGCAAACCTTACTGACCACCGAGTCCTTGGTCGATCTCTGGACCAAGTGGTCGCACAATCCAAGTTTACTTGAGGATATGTCGACGGCCGCACGAGCGCTTGCGCAGAATGAAGCGACGCAGCGAATCGTAGACGCTGCCGAGGAGTTGATTCATGCATAGTGTCGACTCTACCTTCCAAGTGCCCGCTATGAGACGCATCCATCGAATCCATTTCATTGGTGTCGGTGGATCAGGCATGAGTGGTATTGCAGAGGTGCTCGCCAACTTGGGATATCAGGTCTCAGGGTCGGATATCCGAGCGTCGTCAATCACAGAACGTTTGAGTTCTCAGGGTATTCGTATTGTCATTGGGCATGCCTCAGAAAATGTGACAGAGGCCGATGTGGTGGTGACTTCATCCGCGGTCGACTCGAATAATATCGAGTATCGGGCAGCCCGAGAGCAGCGCATTCCCGTGGTCCCCCGGGCCCAAATGTTGGCTGAGTTGATGCGATATCGACACGGTATCGCCGTTGCTGGAACCCACGGTAAAACGACCACCACCAGTTTATTAGCATCCGTGTTTGCCGCTGCGGGTCTGGATCCGACTTATGTGATCGGTGGCCGTGTTAATCAGTGGGGTAATAACGCCCAATTAGGGGCCAGTCATTACTTTATTGCAGAGGCCGATGAGAGCGACGCGTCATTCTTGCATTTGGCGCCCATGGTGTCCGTCGTTACCAACATCGATGCCGACCATATGGATACCTATGGCGGTGATCTCGAGCGCTTGAGGCAGACCTTTGTGGAATTTCTGCACAATCTACCTTTCTACGGCTCGGCTGTTCTCTGTCTTGATGATGCTAATGTTCAATTGCTTCTGCCACAGATTAACCGCTCCATGGTCACCTATGGTGTGAATCCCGAGGCTGACTACTGCATCAAAGCGGTGCGAGCCAGCGGTGCGCAGTCGCATTTTGAGCTCGAGACACCGTCTCATGGTCGGATCAGCTTATGTGTCAATGTGCCCGGCCACCACAACATCCTTAATGCCGCCGCTGTTTGTGCGGTAGCGCTCGATGAAGGCCTACCCGTGCAGGCGGTTCAACAGGGTCTTTTGAACTTTTCAGGGGTTGCACGAAGATTTGAGCAACTCGGCAGCCTGGCGCATTCTCGTGGGCAAGCGTATCTCGTCGATGATTATGGGCACCATCCTACCGAGGTCGAGGCAACCCTGAACTCTGTAAGCCAAGTATGGCCCGAACACCGAGTGGTCATGGTCTATCAGCCGCATCGCTACAGCCGTACCCGCGACTTGTACGAGGACTTTGTCCGAGTGCTCAGTCGCTGCGATGTCCTCATACTCCTCGCGGTCTATCCGGCTGGCGAAGCAGAAATACCTGGTGCTGATAGTAAATCATTAGCCCGCAGCATCCGCTCGCGGGGGCACGTTGAACCGATTTATGCCGCCACACTGGAAGAGGTCCCGGCACTGCTGACCTCGCTCCTTCAGGACCAAGATGTGGTCGTGACACAAGGTGCTGGCAACATCACAGCGCTGGCACATTTATTAGCAACTTCGGATAGCGAGGACTTGCGACATGTCTGAGTCCAAACTTCAGGATCTCTCAATCGCAGTTCTCGCAGGCGGTACATCGGCTGAGCGCGAGGTGTCGCTCATGAGTGGCGCAGTCATCGTTGAGTATTTACGCCCTTTATGTCGGGAACTGACCGTGATTGATCCGCAAGATTCAGGATGGACCTCGCGACTGGCCGGTGTCGATTTTGTGTTCAATATCTTACACGGTGGTATCGGCGAAAACGGTGCAGTTCAGGGCTTATTGATGAGCTTGGGAATTCCGCAATCGGGTTCCGCCGTATTGGGCGCGGCCCTTGGTATGGATAAGCTGAAAACGAAAGCGATCTGGCGTGATCTCGGGTTGCCCGTGGCACCCGAGGCGCTTCTGACGGCTGAGTCAGATTTTGATCAAGTCATAGCTGACTTAGGCGAAGTCTTTGTAAAACCGGCGTTCGAGGGTTCGAGCCTGGGGATGAGTATCGCGAAGACTGGTTCGGAATTGCGAGAGGCGTTTGCAAGGGCAGAGAGTTTCTCCGGCCCTGTCTTCGCCGAACAGCGCATTATTGGCGAAGAGTACACCGTTGCGATTCTGGGCGATCGAGTGTTGCCCGCAATCCGATTGAGCGCGGCTGCCGACTTTTATGACTATCACGCGAAATATCTGGCAGAGGATACCCAGTATTTTTGCCCCTGCGGATTAGATAGCGAAGCAGAGCAAGGTATTGGCGAGCTCGCGCTCCGAGCATTCGCTGCGGTTGGCTGCAGTGTCTGGGGCCGAGTGGACCTTATGATGGATTCAAAGGGCAAAGTGGCTCTGCTCGAAGTGAATACGGTGCCGGGCATGACAACCCATAGTTTGGTGCCGATGGCGGCTAGGGCCGCAGGTCTGTCGATGTCAGATCTACTGGTCGAAATAATTACTCTCAGTCTCGAAAGGGGGTGTCAGTCGTGACATTCAAGAGTGCCGTAGTCGTAATGTGGCGTAAGGCCAGTGCAGGGACGCGCAGCGCTCTCGGTCAGCTGCCTCTCATCCTTCCTGTAGTCGCCGTTGGCGCGGCCTTACTCACGTTTGCTGTGCACGTCGCAACGCAACCTGTTGAGCGGGTCATCATTGTCGGTGATATGGGCGATGCTCACAGAGAAGCTCTACAGCACTGGCTGACAGACAATGTGACCGATGCAGTAGCCGCTTGGGACCTGGATGAAACTGAGGCCTTGATTGAAGGGCTTCCATGGATCAGGGCGGCCGCTGCCACGCGGCTGTGGCCGAATACCATGAGAATCAGCGTGCAACCTCATCTGCCGGTAGCGCAATGGGGCGATGGATCATTCTTGAATGCGCAAGGTCAGGTCTTTGAACCGGTACCTGGCAGCGAGGATTGGATCTTACCCAAGCTCTCAGGTGATTTAAATCAGCAGGCAGAGCTGATGGATTTGTATCTGGGCTTATCGCGTTTACTCAGTCGATCCGATGACGTGCGCTTGGATTCGGTATCCATGGATTCGCTCGGGCAGATGGATGTGCAGCTCACCAATGGCGTGCGGCTAAAGCTCGGCAGAGAGAGTCATCTAACGCGTTTCCAACGCTTTTTAACGTGGCGCGAGCGTTTCAGTGTGAAGGTCAACAGTCAGACCGTTATCGATTTGCGGTATCGGAATGCATTAGCGGTTTCGGATGGCGGTGTACCCGGGTTGCTCGCCGCCTCGACCCAGTCGATTGAGAGGGGATATTAACAATGGTGAGTCAGTCACAGAACCGAATTATTGTGGGATTAGATATCGGTACGTCCAAGGTCGTTGCTCTGGTTGCAGAGGTGGATGTCGATGGTCAAATAGAAATTATTGGAATGGGCTCTCATCCTTCTCGCGGCATGAAGAAAGGCGTGGTCGTGAATATTGAGTCGACCGTGCAATCTGTTCAGCGCGCCATTGAAGAGGCGGAGTTAATGGCAGGGTGTCAAATTGACTCTGTCTATGTGGGTATCGCCGGCAGCCACGTTCGGAGTCTGAATTCTCACGGTATCGTCGCGATCAAGGACGGAGAGGTGATCGAGGCGGATCTGGAGCGGGTGCTCGACGCTGCGCAGGCGGTTGCGATTCCAGCGGATCAGAAGATTCTGCACATTCTGCCGCAAGAGTACGTCATTGATAACCAAGAGGGCATTCGCGAACCTTTAGGCATGTCAGGCGTCCGGCTAGAAGCGAAAGTACATCTTGTGACCTGTGCGGTGAATGCTGCCCAAAACATCGAGAAATGTATCAAGCGTTGCGGATTGTCAGTGGATGAGGTGATTCTAGAGCAAGTGGCCTCGAGTTACTCAGTACTCACCGATGATGAGCGCGAGCTGGGTGTTTGCATGGTCGATATTGGCGGTGGCACCAGCGATATAGCGATTTTCACTGAGGGGTCAATCCGGCATACAGGTGTCATACCTATTGCGGGTGATCAAGTGACCAACGATATTGCAATGGCACTCAGAACACCCACGCAATACGCTGAAGAAATCAAAATTAAATACGCGTGCGCCCTCACCCAACTCGCCTCCGCTGACGAGACGATCAAAGTACCGAGCGTGGGAGACAGGCCGCCACGGGATCTATCGAGGCAGTCATTGGCAGAGGTGGTTGAGCCCCGTTACGACGAACTCTTTACTTTGGTGCAAGCCGAGCTGCGACGCAGTGGCTTTGAAGATCTAATCCCTGCAGGCATCGTTCTAACGGGCGGTACTTCGAAGATGGAAGGTGTCGTCGAGCTCGCCGAAGAGATTTTTCACATGCCCGTCAGGATAGGCGCGCCGTCGCGAGTTAAGGGGCTCACCGATATCGTTCGTAATCCCATTTATTCGACCGCCGTCGGGCTACTCGAATACGGCGCAGTGCATTCTCGTCAGAGTAATGCGCGTAGTCGTTCGGCTCAGAGTAATGGACCGGGCATGCTTGCGAGAATGAAAGATTGGATTCAATCGAATTTTTAAGCGCGGGCTTTGCCCGTTCTATTTGGAGCACTGTCACGCAGTGACACTTTTGAGAGAGAGGAAACAACCATGTTTGAACTAATTGACAATATTCCAGAGACGGCCTGTATCAAAGTCATTGGCGTAGGCGGTGGCGGAGGTAATGCCGTCAAGCACATGATCGCGAATCACATTGATGGAGTGGAGTTTATCTGCGCTAACACGGATGCTCAGGCGCTGAATGACATTGACTCCAGGACCCGTCTGCAGTTGGGCGGGGATATGACTAAGGGGCTGGGCGCGGGCGCAAATCCACTCGTTGGACGAGATGCAGCCCTGGCCGACCGCGATAGAATTGCGGAATCCATTCGCGGCGCCGATATGGTCTTTATTACCGCGGGTATGGGTGGCGGAACGGGCACCGGTGCAGCGCCAGTTGTTGCCGAGATTGCAAGAGATATGGGCATACTCACTGTCGCGGTAGTGACTCGACCCTTTGTATTCGAAGGTAAGAAACGAGCCGCGATCGCGCGGGAAGGGCTGGCCGAACTCGAGCAGTATGTGGATTCATTAATCACCATTCCGAATGAGCGTTTACTTGAGGTTTTGGGAAAAAATACCAGCTTATTGGATGCCTTCAGAGAAGCGAATGATGTACTCTTTGGCGCCGTACAAGGCATCGCCGATCTGATCATTCGTCCAGGTATGATCAACGTCGACTTTGCCGACGTGAAGACAGTGATGTCAGAAATGGGCGTGGCGATGATGGGTACTGGTCGCGCCAGTGGTGAAGGCAGAGCGCGCGAAGCAGCTGAGAAAGCCATCCAGAGTCCGCTACTCGATGACATCGATTTGCAAGGTGCGCGTGGCATTCTGGTAAATATCACAGCAGGTTTGGACCTGTCACTGGGTGAGTTTACCGAAGTGGGCGACACCATCGAGGAGTTTGCGTCGGAAGAGGCAACAGTGGTCGTTGGTACGGTGATTGATCCAGAAATGCACGACGAAATTAAGGTGACTGTCGTCGCAACAGGTTTATCTCGTGTGGGTCAGGAGAAAAAGCCGATTTCTGTTGTCAAACCAGTAGTGCACGGCTCAGTGGGTGATGGTAAGCCAGATTACCGTCGCTTTGATCGTCCAACCATTAAGCGCCGTCAAGCTGAGGGTGATGTCGATGGTAATGCAGCGCGCTCGTTGCCAGAGATGGATGATGGTGGCGATTATTTCGATATACCAGCGTTTCTGCGGCGACAGGCTGATTGACAAGAAGATCATCGCGGTGATCAATAACAAAGGGCAGCAATAATGATCAGACAACGTACTTTACGCAACCCGATCAAAGCGACTGGTGTGGGTCTTCATACCGGCGATAAAGTCTATTTGGGGCTTTCACCAGCGCCTATTGATAATGGGATCGTGTTTCGTCGAGTTGATCTTGACCCTGTCGTAGAAATACCAGCAAGTGCGCTAAATGTCGGTGATACCACTCTCTCCACCACTTTAGTTGCCAATGGCCAGCGGATCTCCACCGTTGAGCACTTGCTGAGCGCTATGGCAGGACTCGGCATTGATAACGCTTTCATTGATGTCAGTGCCGCCGAAGTACCCATTATGGACGGCAGTGCGGGTCCCTTTGTGTTTCTCATTCAGTCAGCGGGCATAGAAGAGCAGCCTGCTCTGAAACGCTTTATTCGGATCAAGAAGCCGGTGACGGTTGAAGAAGACGGGAAAACGGCGACTTTTCTCCCTTTTGAAGGCTTCAAAGTTGCCTTTAGCATCGATTTTGATCATCCCGTGTTCAAGGATCGATCCGCTAGCGCCGAGGTCGATTTCTCGACCACCAGTTTTGTAAAAGAAATTAGCAGGGCCCGTACTTTCGGCTTTATGCATGAAATAGAATACCTTCGCTCTCAGGGTTTAGCCCGAGGTGGCAGCGTGGATAACGCCATCGTCGTGGATGAGTACCGAATATTAAACGAGGGCGGCTTGCGCTACGAAGATGAGTTTGTGCGACACAAGATCCTAGATGCGATCGGCGATCTTTACTTGCTAGGATTCAGCCTGATCGGTGAATTTCGGGCGCACAAATCGGGTCATGCGCTCAACAACCGCCTCTTGCGAACGCTATTAGCACAGCAAGATTGTTGGGAAATGGTGACTTTCGATGACGCCGTTCAGGCACCCATATCGTACTCGACGACACCTGCCTTAGCGGTTTAATCACGTACTGACGCGCTCATTATTGGGCGCCAAAGACGATTTCCTGAGATAGCGTTCAGGCGAGGCTTGTGGCATATTAGGCGCCTATTCATTCTACCCACCCATGTGCCATGTCAGCCACCTTGGATCACTCAATCAATTTCCGCTCAGCGGGCGACGATCGCAAACGCTGGTCTAGAACGCTAGCGTCTGCTCTGTTGTTAGGATTGCCGCTCGGTGTGACTATGCCGGCGAGTGGGTTTGAGGCTGCTGCGAGCGATCTTTTTAATGGCTCGGTCGCGACCGGCGCGGTCAACTCGCTCAGGTCGAGTTCAATAGGACATGACTGCGCGACGCAGGCGACGGTGCTGGATCAGGCCGTTTTTTCCGCTCAGCATAGCGCCTCAGCTGGCCTCATTAGTACCGAATCGTATCATTTTGCCTTGGAGTTACAGTACGGTACGCCGAGTACACCGACTGCGCTTGGTATCGCGCATTCAGCGATGTTCGGGACGCACGGTCAGTTTTGGTTCGATTTGGGAAGTGCGATTGAGTTGCCTGCATCGAAGCCGCCGTCGAGGCATATCGACGTGCCATCGAAACAATCTGAGTTGCTACAGCCCGGTCATTTGATCGCTCTTTCGAGTCGGCGGCACGAGCTGTCCACACCCTTTTTTAAGCCTCAAGAGTTGTCAGATCAGAGTGCGTCGACGCGTTTGCTGCCGGTGTTACTCGAAGCCGCTTATCATGACGCTCGGCGGACTGCGGGTCACCCCATTGATATATTGGGTGAGCATGATGCTGCAGTCGAGCCAGTCACTGTTGGTGGCGCGACGCTCCAACGATTCGATTTCGGTCGTTTAGTGGATCCCGCAACCTATTCCTTTTGTACCTTGTCGTAAGAGTTATCACTTGCCCCAGGCCGTAACTCCCTGAACCGACGATAGGAACAAGACGATTATGCTCAATTTACTGAAAAAGGTGTTTGGAACACGCAATGACCGTGAACTGAAACGTCTATCAAAAATAGTACAAAAAATTAATGAGTTCGAAGCGCAGCTCGAACCTCTCACAGATGAAGCTCTTGCCGCCCAGACACCCGAGTTCAAGCGCCGCTTGGCCGAAGGCGAGCCCCTCGATTCGTTACTGCCAGAAGCCTTTGCCACCGTCCGAGAGGTGGGCAAGCGTGTCCTTGGTATGCGTCACTTCGACGTGCAAATGATTGGTGGTATTGCGCTGCACGAAGGCAAAATTGCCGAGATGAGGACGGGTGAAGGAAAAACCTTGGTGGCGACTTTACCCGCTTATTTGAACAGCTTAAGTGGTAAGGGTGTTCACCTTGTGACCGTCAACGATTACTTGGCGAACCGAGATGCCCATTGGATGGAGCCTTTGTACCGATTTTTGGGCTTAAGGGTTGGTGTGATCAAATCAGGACAGGCGCCAGATCAGAAGAAACAGGCCTACTCGGCAGATGTGATCTATGGCACAAATAATGAGTTCGGTTTTGATTACCTCAGAGACAATATGGCGTTCTCGCTTGAGGATCGCCTACAGCGAGACTTGAACTTTGCGATCGTAGACGAAGTGGACTCGATTCTCATTGATGAGGCGAGAACACCGCTCATTATTTCGGGTGCTTCGCAAGACAGTTCAGAGCTGTATCAGCGGATTAATCGCTTTGTTCCATTATTAGAGCGAGGCACTGAAGAAGTCCCGAAAGATTTTCATATCGACGAAAAGCAGCGCTCAATAGAACTCACAGAAGAGGGACACGAGAAAGTCGAAGCCCTGTTAATCAAGGAAGGTTTGCTTGCTGAGGGAGACAGCCTTTACGCTGCGACTAACCTGAATCTTCTCCATCACATGCATTCGGCTTTAAAGGCACATAGCTTATTCCATCGTGATGTGGAGTACATTGTTCAGGGTGGTCAGGTCATCCTGATTGATGAGCACACCGGGCGAACCATGCACGGTCGGCGATTATCCGAGGGTTTGCACCAAGCATTAGAGGCTAAAGAGGGCGTCGCAATTCAAAGTGAAAGTCAGACTCTCGCCTCGACCACGTTTCAAAACTATTTCCGTCTCTACAACACCTTGTCAGGTATGACGGGTACCGCAGACACCGAAGCGTTTGAGTTTCGTCAGATTTACGGTCTCGAAGTGTTGGTGATTCCGACCAACAAAGAAATGAAGCGTGTTGATCTTAATGACCTCGTGTATTTAACGCGCGAAGAAAAGTTTGACGCCATTGTGGAGGACGTGCGCTCCTGTATTGACAAAGGTGCACCGGTGTTAGT